>NZ_JAUBQN010000002.1:364126-391053 GCF_036701295.1 Microcoleus harperi Pol14_C6
CGGAGTTGGATTCGGAGTTGTCCCCGGTGATGGTGTCGGAGAAGCACTTGTACCCGGTGATGGTGCCGGAGAAGCACTTGTTCCCTCAATGGTGAAGGGATTGTCGTTTACGCGCGGTATTTGAGCTGTAGTAAACCGAGATTCATCTAGCGAGTTCGATCGAACATCAATCAACACCGCCAAAAATTCCCCAGTTTGCCTGTCCCTAATAATCGTGTTGCTAGAATTCGAGCCTTGACCTTGGAAAATTTCTAACTCTGTAAAGTTCAAACCTCCAGCTAGACCGATCGAATCTCCCGCATTAAAATCTCTAATTACATCAGCATCGCCGATTTCGCGGCCCCCAGTAGTGAGAAACCCGTTGCCACCAGGCGACGTGCCCACCCTACCGAGAACAAAAATATCCGAGCCCTCGCCTCCTGTCAGAGTATCCGATCCGCGATCGCCCGAAAGAATATCATCCCCAGCATCTCCAGAAAAAGAATCATTGCCGTCGCCCCCGAAGAGCAGGTCATCACCCTCGCCACCATCACCAGTATCGTTACCAACACCGCCAGTGATGACATCCCCGCCCTCGGCGCCCAACAAAATATCATTGCCCCCAGCACCTATGAGGCAGTCGTTACCCGTGTCGCCAAAAACACTGTCATTGCCCTTGTCGCCAAAAATCAGGTCGTCCTCGCCACCTCCGCGCAGACAGTCATTGCCTTTACCGCCGTACAGCGTGTCGTTGCCTTCAGAACCCAAGACAAGATCGTTGCCCTGGTCGCCAAAAGCTACGTCATCGCCTTGGTCGCCAGAAACCAAATCATCGTCTTTGCCACCCCGGGCCGTGTCATTGCCGCGCCCTCCCTCAACAATATCTTTACCAGCGCCGCCATTGAGAGAATCGTTACCGTCATCGCCCCTGACTAGATCGTCTCCGTCCCGACTCAGAAGCGTGTCGTCGCCGGCACCCCCGGAAATCGTGTCATTGAACAAGCTGCCGATTAAATAGTTACTGGCGTCATTTGCGACAACTAAGCCATCGACAAAAAGTGGCTCTGGGGGAGGCGTGGGAACTGTCACAGGTGGCCGCGGCACCGGGGTGATCGAAATGTCCGGGCCCGTCCCCGCCGACGGCGTAGGCGAAGTCCCCGCCGACGGCGCAGGCGAAGTCCCCGCCGACGGCGCAGGCGAAGTCCCCGCCGACGGCGCAGGCGAAGTCCCCGCCGACGGCGTAGGCGACGGCGCCGTGCCGCCATCCAAACTATCGCCGTTCTCATCCTCTAACACGAAGATTGGCAACCCTTCGAGAAAAGCTAGTGGTACTGCACTTGGCATTGTTCCGCCTCCTTGCGACGCTACTCAAAAACTACTAAATAAACTTAAAGTCAGAGGCAGTAATGACGGTGCTGAGCGCTCCCGGCACTGTAGGAATAGAATTCAAAACTCCCAAATCAAAAGCTGGGAGACTGTCATCTGCCACATTTGGGTCAAAGCCGAGAACGTACTTGTTAAAAGTATTGTTCAGGTACACGAAGAAAGCTCCCGCTTTGCTAGAACCGTTTTGATTCTTCAACACTGCATTTACTGCTTGAGCGTTGTCAAATTTAGATTCAAACAAAATGACTGATTGCTTGCTAATGTTGTCGCCGCTAGACCCGATATTCCTGACGATAAAACTGGTGAAATCGAGAGTAGTTCCTGAGTTGGTTAAACCTGCGAAATTTGACGACCTGAACAAAAATCTGTCGGTCTCGCTGCCGTTAGCGTTAAAGTCAGCAATCACGTCCACGCCTTCGCTGGGAGTTTCGTAGTAGAAGAAATCATTACCAGCATCGCCCGTGAGCAAATCAGAACCGTTGCCACCGCCCAAAATGTCATTGCCTGCACCGCCGGAAAGCGAGTCGTTGTCATCGCCACCCAACACCAAGTCATTGCCGAAGGCGCCGCTGAGACAGTCGCTGCCGGCACCGCCGTCGAGAGTGTCGTCGCCCGCTTGGCCGTCTAGGGAGTCGGTGCCGGCCTCGCCCAACACGTAGTCATTGCCCGACCCTCCGAGTCCCGTGTCGTTGCCTCCTCCACCCAACATCGTGTCATCGTTGTCGCCGCCGGATATGGAATCGTTATTGAGACCGCCGTCGAGCAAGTTTCTGCCGAGTCCACCGTCGAGGATGTCGTCGCCTGCACCGCCGTCGAGGGAATCGTCGCCAATCCCACCAAGTAAGGTGTCAATCCCGGTGCCACCAAGTATCGAGTCGTCGCCGGATTCTCCCAACGTCGAGTCATTGCCTGTTCCGCCGTCAATGGTGTCGTTGTTGTCACCGCCCAAGAGGTTGTCATTGTCATTGCCGCCGAACATCAGGTCGTTGCCCAGTCCGCCGATCAGCGAGTCTATGCCGTCTTGGCCGTCAACAGTATCGTTGCCCAGTCCGCCGTCAAGGGTGTCGTTGCCGATCGCACCCACCACCGAGTCGTTGCCTGCTTCACCGAATTCGAGGTCGTTGCCGCCACTGCCGTCGATGATATCGTTGCCGTCGCCCCCAGATAGGGTATCGTCACCGGCCCCGCCGAGGATGAAGTCGCTGAGGTTGCTGCCTGTAAAGCTGCTGGCCGGGAGTGCGCTGCGATCGACAATATTATCTACCACCGTGATGCTGAAGGATGCCGGCCCGATAGTTGCAGACCCGTCGGAGGCTGTAAACGTGAAAGTGTCGCTGCCACCTGTCGCCAGCAAGTTGTATTTGACGATGTTGTTGTTGATATCGTCTTGGCTGAATTTGCCACCGACGTTGAGAAAGGTGGTGCCCCTTTGGACAAAACCTCTGGTAGCGTCGGGGGCTTTGGTAATCGTGTAAACGATTTCCGACGGCGTGTTATCGGTATCTGTAACTAACAAATCGGCTGCAGTGATTGTCTGAGTAGGATTACTTTTGGCAACCACCACACCGTCGTTAATTATTAGCTGCGGCGGGCTACTGACGTTGATGGTTACTACCGCCTTACTTGTGCCGCCGCTGCCGTCTGAGATCGAGTAGCTAAAGCTGTCTGTACCCGAGAAGCCCGGATTCGGGGTGTATTTGAATACGCCGCCGCCCACGGGAACCAGACTCCCTTTGCTTGCTGGAGCAAAAGTCGTGACAGTCAGAGCGCTTTGTTCCTGGTCAGTGTCGTTCAACAGAACGTTGAAACTGAGTTCTTGACCCGCAACCGTGGTGAAGTTGTCGTTAACTGCTCTTGGAGGTTGGTTAAAGATGGGCGTCGGACTGGTTGTCGGCGTCGGACTGGTTGTCGGCGTCGGGCTGGCTGTCGGCGTCGGGAAATTCGGCGTCGGGAACGTCGGCACCGGCTCGTCTGGCGTCGGTGTCGGACTTGTTGTCGGGGTCGGTGTTGGTGTTGGGCTGTCTGTCGGCGTTGGTGTCGGGCTGGCTGTCGGCGTTGGTGTCGGACTTGCTGTCGGTGTCGGTGTCGGACTGGTTGTCGGCGTCGGCAGGGGAAGCGGAGTTGCGCTGCCGGGAACTGTGGGTGCAATTACAAATGAGCTTCGCCCTAGGGTTCTGCTGTCTACTCCGGGCAATACTGCTAAAAAGTCGCCGCTGACGCCGTTGCGAATAATCGTACTGCCGGCTTTGGTCTCGGTGCTTTGGAAGATTACCAAATCTTCAAACTTGAGGTCGCCGCTTAACCCGATTAAATCTTCGCCTTGGCGAAAGTCTGTGAAAATGTCGGCATCGGCGAGATCTGGGCCGCCTGTCGTGAGAAATGCCGGGTTAGTGCCGTCGCTGCTGCTGCCGCTGGGGGAACTGAAGGCACCGATGACGAAGACATCTCTGCCTTCGCCTCCTGCCACTACGTCTTTGCCTGCTTCGCCCCAAATAACGTCGTTGCCAGCACCGCCGTCCACGATGTCGTCGCCGTCACCGCCGAATACTATGTCGTCGCCGTCGCCGGAAAAAAATGTATCCCCGCCGGCGTTGCCGTAGAGCCAGTCGCCTCCTTCGTTGCCAAATAACAAGTCTTCGCCGTCGCCACCGAAGAGCGAATCGTTACCTTGGTCGCCCCACAGGATGTCGTCGCCTCGATCGCCCAAAAAGCTATCGTCGCCAGAGCCTCCACGCAAGCTGTCGCTGCCTTTGCCGCCGTAAGCCGTGTCTCTGCCTTCGCCTCCGATTACCGTGTCGTTGCCATCATTGCCATACAACTGGTCGGGGTTATTTCCCCCGTCGAGGGAGTCGTTGTCTTTACCTCCGTACAGGGTATCGAGTCCTGAACCGCCGTCTAGAACGTCGTTGCCGGGCGCGCCGAACAACATATCATCATCGTCGGCCCCAAATACTAAATCGTCGCCGTCGGCCCCTTGCAGGTTGTCGTTGCCTTGCAGCCCGGAAATCACGTCGGGACCGGGACTGCCAACTAAGGAGTCGTTGGTTTCGGTGCCACGAACTACGCCGCCGATGACTCCGGGCGACGTACCTTGGCCTCCGCCCAATGTGTCGTCTATGCCACCAAATGTGTCGTCACCGGAGGGAGTTGGTGTTGGAGTCGGCGTCGGAGTTGGTGTTGGCGTTTCTGGTGTTGGTGTTGGCGTTTCTGGTTCTGGTGTTGGCGTTTCTGGTTCTGGTGTTGGTTCTGGTGTTGGTGTTGGTATAATTACTACTGGCACTGCACTTGGCATTATTTTGGCTCCTTTAAACGACGATCCCGATTAACTTTAAGAACTGATTAGTATCAGTTTGTTGCCACAAATTTGGCTTAAAATTGATTAATAACCCCATCATTTCTAACATACTAAATCAAAACTGCAACGGCTATGGATATTTTTTAAGCTGGGCATCTTTTGATCTCAAAATATTAATGATTGCAGGTTTTGCTGCCTATCTTGGGTATACTTTAATATCGCGCCATTTAGATATAACCTAGAAGTCAGACTTGGAGTGAACTCGGTGTATTTATCCAGAATCAGAAAAAATAAAAATCTTCGCCGTCATAATTTTTTCTTTCCGAATGTTTAATAACGAATACATCTGTGCCTCTTGCCTTCAGAAGCCGACTGTCTTATGCTGACTGCTGACAAGAAACAGAGCTGTTAATTAGGGGCAGAAGTGGCCCGGTTTGTTCTTGTCCACTGACGGATAGTTCGCTGTGGCAAAGGTAAAGCAGGGAACAGCGACTTAACAAATCTAGCAGAATTCGCCGCAGCCGCTGTTGGTCGGCCGCTGTTTCCTCTTCGATTTCCCAGGGACGCCCCTGTTGCGATCGCAAAAATAAGGGAGCGCCAAACAAGGTCGCCGCACCGCCGCTCAGCCACAGCGGCGAGCCGGCATCCAGCCAAAAATGCCATTTGTGGGCGCGGCGGCTGCTGCGGTACTGGAAGATGTTGGCGAGGGTGACGGCTCTGGCTGCTGGGCCTTCTGGACGCACGGGAAATGGGTTGGCGGTGACGGTTCCTTGGCGCAACAACTGGATGAACTGGGCGATCGTTTCTGAGTCGCCGCCGTTTGTTGGTTCTACGCGCTGCATTCGCCCGTTGATTTCCCAGTAGTGGGTGGCGGTTTCCATTAACTCGCGCAGGGCTGCTAGCCGATCGTAGGGCAGGTATCTGTCGTTCATGAGAAATTTCTGAATCGCTCGATCGAGCAGCGCAATTGGACTCGGCAACAGCCGCTCCTGCTGTTGCAACCGCTGTTGTTCGATCCACTCGACAATCTGCTCGTAGGCCCTGGCTGCTCGGTGTCCCAGTCTGTCCCACCGGGGAAAGGCTGTAATTGGCAGCAATTGAGGTCGATCGAGATTTGGACGAAAACAGTGATCGGCGATTAAACCTGCTCTCACTTGGTCGATCGATTTTTGATTGTGAATTTGAGATGTTAAATTGAAAGTCGAGTTAGAATCTTCTGCTTCCAATGAACGGTGTTTCTGGCTGCCCAACACTACCAGCATTTCGGCGGCGCCGTCTCGATCGACTAAACGGCCGAGTCCCGGATAAACTAAGGCTAACAAAGTGAGTAAAGCTCGAATCTCTGGGGTAGTCGAGAGGGGGCGCTGATCGTTGAGAGATACGGCGGCGATACCATCTCGCGCGAGAATTTCCGTTAAACTGTAACGAGCGATCGCATCCATCCCAGGGGCAATTACAGCGATATCCTGCGGTTCCACGGCTTGTGACTTCACCGCATCCGCGATGATTTCGGCTGTTTCTCGCAGAAGTTGAGCCCGGGAAGTGGTTTGGAGCGATCGAACCGATCCGGGCAAACTCAAGCCTAAAGGATAAAAACCCTCAGAATTAACTGCTAAACTTACCGCTAAATCTCCAATTTCTGGGGCTAAACCTGCTGTTGCGTCCAAATTTTCCACGCTTTGACAGCGGTCTTCGAGTCGGGCTAGGTATTCCGTGTCAGCCCCCAAGCCCAAACGCACTCCTCCATCTGAATTGTAGGAGAACGCCCCCGCTGCACCTTGGTCGAGCATTCGATCAAACAGATGGCGACTTATCGCCGGATAATCGTCAACATCGTCTGCGATCACAGCTTGGTATCTAGAGGCCAAATGCTGCTGGTAACTGACATCCGGCAACAAATAGCGCCAGTAGAGTTCGCAAACAATCCCGTAAGTCAGGAGCCCCCGCGTCAAGCACCATTCCCGCCACCTTTCCAGCAACTCTCCCATGCTAGTCCACAGGTTGATCGAGCCGCCTGAGATAGCAAATCCCTGTTCCAGAATGCTGGGAATCTCTTCTCTGGGCGTACCGCTGACAGCAGCAAGTTGTAATAAGTCTAGTGTTCGACGCACCATTCGGTTTGGACTTACCCCTGTTTGTTGCAAAATGCCTTCGTCTAATTCGCGACGCCAGAGTCTCGTGGCAAGTTCCAGTTCTGTTTCAGGTTGCAGCCGCAGGGGAAATTGAGCCCTCAAATTCAGCGACTGAACTAGCAGGGGCCAAAATAGCAATACCTCCTGCTCAAAAAAACCGAAGGGCGTTGTGGAGTGAAAGGTATATTTTCCTTCGGTAGCGACGGCGATGCGATCGGCCAATTCTAGCCGGTTGTCTCCGTTAGCTGCTAAGACTAAAATTGCTGGGGCAGTTTGTCCAGCCCGCCGCCGCCCGGAGATCGATCGCCCTGAAACTGTTGTGGGCAGGGGCTTGACAGTTTTGCTCCAAATGCAGAACTGCTCGACTAAACGAGCGGTTTTGCCGCTGCGGGCAGATCCGACAATCCAAATTGAATCCGAGGCCTCGGTTCCCAATTTATGTAAATCTGTTACCATACCATGAATACTTTAATCACTAATGTCTACAGCCAACTAACAAGCTTTAGCTATGAATACTTTTTCGTGGAACAGGATTGTAAAATATCTATACAGGGCTAACCAATGGTATCGAGAAACGCCTGAGAGGGCCCTAGAACAGGCCTACGATGCTGCGTTAGCAATTAAGGCGATTGAAGACGAGCATTTTGGCGGTCAAGGAATCTCTGAGCGAGCGTCGGGAGATTACGGACAAAGCACCCTGTCTTACTTTAAATCCGAGCTGCAAAAATACCTCAAGGTCATCCAAACCCGAATGGTTGAGTTTAATGCTAGCCGTTCTTTTTTGGAACTGCCGGAGCGAGTGGGGGCCAAATCGAAAACGGGGCAAAGCGCTGAGCCTCACCAGCACGGATCACCTCTCAACCATAAAGATAGAGACTCCCTTATATTTGAGAAGCTAGAGTTTATTGATGGAGTCATCGACAAGTATATTAATAATAGTAGATCCACGGCAATTGTTCCGGTTGTCAGTTCAGTAAATCTGCAGCCCAAATCTACAACAAATAGTAGCTCTCCACCTGATCCCAAAAATAAAGGCTCAGCTAATTATGTTCAAATTCACGATGGTGAGGTTGACACTAACTATGAAGAAGTGAATTTATTACCGCGATCGCTTCTGGGAACTTTGAATCGAATTACTAAAGATTTAGATCCGGAAGCGGAAAAAGAAGTAGTCAAAAATTTTCGCAATTCCAAAGTAAAAACAATTATTTCTCTCAGATTTATTTTGCTTTTGATTTTAGTTCCGCTGTTGACGAATCAAATCTCCAAAAACTTTCTAGTCGGACCGATAGTTGACAATTTTAGAGGTCAAGAAAATGCCCCAGTTTTCATAAATGTTAACCTGGAAGAAGAAGCATTAGAAGAACTGGAGAGATTTGAGCAGCACCTGAAATTTGAAAGGTTAATAGGCAGTGCTCCGTCGCTTTCTTTAGAGGAAATGGAAAAGAAGATTTCAGAGAAAGCAGTTGAACTCGCGGAGGAATACCGCGCTGAAAGTGGGGGAGCTATTAAAAATATTTTTGCCGATTTGATTGCAGTCATTGCCTTTGGCCTGATTATCGTCACCAACAAGAAAGAGATTGAGATTTTAAAGTCTTTCATGGACGATGTGATTTACGGCCTCAGCGACAGTGCGAAAGCTTTCGTAATTATTTTGTTTACAGATGTGTTTGTCGGATTCCACTCGCCTCATGGTTGGGAAGTAATTCTCGAAGGTTTATCGAGGCATTTGGGACTGCCAGAAAATAGGCAGTTCATATTTTTGTTCATTGCAACGTTTCCAGTGATATTGGATACGGTATTTAAGTATTGGATATTCCGTTATTTAAACCGGAGTTCGCCTTCTGCTGTTGCTACGTACAAGAATATGAACGAATAATTAGAGGCGAAGGAAGTTCGGCAACGGATTCTGTAGCCGATGTAACCGATGTAAAGGATAGAAGGAAGCAGGAAGTTCGGCAACCGATTATGTAACGGATGTAACGGATGTAAAGGATAGAAGGAAGCAGGAAGCAGGAAGAAGAAAAAAAGATGTAATAATAGCAAGGGTTTCAGGCATTGCTCACGTCCTCAGTAGGGCGTCCATTGCACACAGAGTGGCTTACTCATAGCGCATAAAACCATTTATTGTTTGCGTCAGGAGTGGTTTAATTAAGTTGATATACTTAAGCTGTTGGGCCTCTAAATTTTATTTTTGGGCGGGTTTTCGCGCGCACCCCACAAGAATTTTATCAAACTTGAGAGTCATCAAGGCTCGGCTCAGGAATCGTAAAATTTAGATGTGGCTAGGTCGATCGCAAAAAAATGCGATCGCCTGCAGAATCTCTCGAAAGAAATCAAAAGAGCGATCGCATTCCCAAAACTCATTACCAATTACCAATGACCTAATTCCAACGCTTCTTGCGCTGTCGCTGGCTTGCTACCGCCTCCACCAGCCCTAGGCCAAGAAAATTACTCAGCAGCGACGCATTCCCGTAACTTAGGAAAGGCAGTGGAATGCCAGTAACCGGCGCCAAGCCAATGTTCATCCCAATATTGACGAACACCTGAAAAATCAACATTGACAGTACGCCGATCGCCAGCAAAGAACCAAAATTATCGTTAGCAGTTTGAGCGATCGTCACCAACCGGAAACAAATTATCCAGAAAATCAACAACACGGCAATACAGCCAATAAAACCCAATTCTTCGCCAATAGCTGAAAAGATAAAGTCCGTATGCTGTTCGGGAATAAAGTTAAGCTGAGTTTGCGTTCCCTGAAACAAACCCCGGCCCTTCAGTTCCCCTGCCCCAATAGCAATCCGAGATTGAATCAAGTGATATCCGCTGCCTAAAGGGTCTTTTTCGGGGTTTAAAAACCCTGTCAAACGCATTTTTTGATAATCCTTGAGAACATTCCAAAAAATATGTCCGAGGTGTCCAGAAACAACGTTCACCAACACAGCACCGAAAGTCCCTAACCAGGGCCAAGGCAGGGTTCGCCAAGCGATAATACCCGCAACAACTACCCAGGCTATCCAAATCGGTGTAGACAGGTTATTGAAGAGAACTGAGATCAGAGGAGAGAATAGCAATATTAGCCAGCCGGGATTGACATTACCCCAGTAAAACATCCCCATTGTGATCGCGCCGAACACTAGGGAAGTACCTAAATTGGGTTCGGCAAAGATCAATCCCCAGGGTACAGCCATAATCGCCAGCATCCTCAACATATCCCGGACTGTGGGGACACTCTTCTCGTGCAGGAGAGCTGCTAAAGTGACAATCATGCCTACTTTGGCAAATTCTGAGGGTTGCAGGTAAAAGCCGCCGATGTTGATCCACCGCTGGGCACCGAGCCCTGTAGTACCGATAAAGCGCACTGCGATCAGCGACAAATTGATTAATATGTAAATCGGCCATTTCCACTCAAGCAGTATTTGGTAGCGACAGCGGGAAATGATGATGGCGAGGAACAAACCGACTCCACCAGTTACCCAGTGCCGCCACCAGTCGATCAGTCCCTGGTTGATTTCGACGCTGCGGATCATGATTCCGCCGAAGATGGTAAGGGCGATGCAAGCGCCAAACAGCCAAGGGTCTGCTTCTTCCCAGGGTTTGAAAATTGATTTCCAGCGGTTTCTGACTTGTATTCTCTGCAACATGAGGATTTTAGATTTTAGATTTTAGATTTTAGATTATCGAGCCGATTTTCGGAAGTTGCGGATATATTTCGGATTCAGAGTCTGCACCTTACTTTAGAAGCGTCGGTGTGAGTACCTCACATTATTCGGGGAGTTGTAGGGATGTTCCGGGCCGTCAGCAACGGGTTAGGAGTGCGCGGACACACTAATCTGTAGGGTGCGCCCGGTCGCGCACCTTACGCGGATTTAGCCCGATCGCGATCCACAAGTCCTAGAATCGTCAGGCCGGTTCGTAAAGGTACTCGAAGCCGTTCCCATCTGGATCTCTGCCGTAGAAGGATGCAGTACCGTCGCGGTGTTCGTGAATGTGGGTGACGGAAACACCATCGACTTTGAGTTGTTCGTAGGCGGATTCCATCTCGGTACGATCGTCAAATACAAACCCAAAATGCGGCCCTGCTTGGTCATAACTCGGACTCAACAGCGCCAATCCGTCCTCTCCTGCTTTCAAATAAGCCCAGTCTGCATCTTTCCATACTAACTCCATGCCCAAGTTTAGGTAGAACTCAGCAGACTTCTCTATATCTTGCACGCAGACGGCTACGTGTCCCAATCGTTTAAGTTTCATGTCAACAAAATTTATGGTTGTTCTTTCGTTTATTGTATCTATTTTCTGATTTTTTACTCGATTAATTAGGTATTTTTTCTGTTTTTTTACTCGCGGCTAACTGTACTTTTTCTACTTGTTTGCTGGCGTCCATTTCGCTGAACTGTTGAATGGCGCGCTCAAAATTTTCTTGACTTTTCTCGATTTTACCAAGTTTTTGTTCTGTTAGTGCTAGTTGATAGCAAGCTTCGGCTCGGTCTAATTTAGCGCTGGCTCGATCGAGTATTTCTATTGCCTGTGCATGGTGCTGCATGGCTCGGTCTATTTCTCCCCCTTCTCGGTACAGCGCTGCTATACCGCTGAGAGCTTTGGCTTTGATGGTGCTGTACTGGTTTTGGTCGGCCTGGGCGATCGCTTGGCGGTACAAACTCAAAGCTTTCTCTGTCTCTCCCAGGTTTTGATAGGTGGCGGCGAGAAAAACTAATTTGTATCCCGTACCTACCACATGACTGTTTTCCCGATCGGCATACAGTTTTTCGGCGAGCTCTTCCGCCTCTTTTTTGTCTCCGACACAGGAGTTGAGGAAAGCTAACCCGACATCGATCGAATAGCTGTTAATCCCGATTTCGTCCCGCGAATTTTTCAGCTTGACAAATATCTCCATCGCTGATTCTAATTCGCCCATTTCTATTTGACAAAAACCTATATTAATTGCAGCGTTAACTTTCCAGAATTCCAGAGTAGCTTGTTTGCCGTTTTCCGGTTCGCCGCTTTTCGCTAGAATTTGCAAAGATTTAGTGGCTTTTATTTCTGATATTTGATGGCATTCTATCGCTTGATTTATTTCACCTAAGATCCGGTGACAAATACCTAAAATACTGTATAAGCCGCTCAAATAATAATCAGAACTCACATTGTTGACGATGCGATTAGTTGCTGAAATTATTGGCTGCAAGAAACCTAATTTGTAGAGCGCTCTACCGAGCTTGTAATCTTTGGCAAACTGGATATTGATTTTTTTGAGGATGACGCTCGCGGCCTGCTCGAAACAGCTAATTGCCACATAATGATAGTAAGCTTCAAAAGCTTTCAGCGCATCTTCTACAGTCTCAATATTTTCAACACTCTCGCTCCAGAACTCGGCGGCTTTGCGGTTTGCAGTTTCCCAGTCTCCGGGCGAGAGCCGATCGACCGCTTCTTCCCGAATTGCTGGATGCAGCCAGTATTCGCCCTTCTGAGACTCGACTAGCGATCGGTGCAACAGCGATTTAATGATTTGTCGGCGTCCGGCTTCGGGCACGTCCCACAGCAAACACAAAAGTCCGTCAGTAGGGACTGTCGGCACGTCTTGATAGCGGTAACAGCCCAAGCGACAGAGGAGTTGATAGGCTTCCGAATCGAGTTCGAGGAGGCGGTTGAATTGACTGGTAACTAAATTTTTTAAGTCTGTTTCAACGAGCGGATGGTCGCTGTTTTCCAGCCAGTAAGCCGCCATATCTCCGTCAAAATCTTCTCGGATCGTGCCGCAAATAATGCCCATTGCTTTAGCATTGCCGCCGTAAACTTTGTGCATTTCCTTGAGGGCGACATCATCTATATTGATGTTGCGGCAGCTAAAAAACTGTCGCCAAACTTCAACTTCCAATCCCGGCAGCAAGTAGTGTTCGACGGTTACATCTGAATCGCACAGTCGATCGCGACTGGTAATCAGCGTTACCGACTGCACCGCTGCGTCAGCCAAAACTCGCAACAGTTCTACGTAAAGCCGGTGCGGTTCAATAAACTTACCTTGTCCGTCGAGTGCGGCTTCCAAATTGTCAATCAATACGCCGACTTTGTGAGTCTGAAGCTGCCGCTTCAGCCGCCCCAGGGTGACGCCAAAGTCTGGCCCTGGTTCTTCCTGAAAGTCTTGCTTGAGCCATTCTTCGATCGCGCTTTCTAAGGCTGTGATGTTCTCTGTCTCTTTTGCCATCAACAGTTCAATTACCCGATCGAACCCTTGAGATTTGAGATACTGTCGGGCCAAAGTTGTTTTGCCGATACCGCCGGCACTTTGGATGACAATCACTTTTGCACCTTGGGCGACAAGAGTATTGAGATCTTCGATCGCCCCGACTCTGCCCAAAAAATTCGGGTTTTCGATTTCCAAATCCGCATCAACTCCGAGAGATACTTGGGCCGGAACAGTTTGTCCCGACTGCGGTTCAAGTTTCGAGTAGCTGCGCCAATACCGCTCTACAACCGCTTGAAGGTTGTCTCTTTTGACTTTTTCGCCTTCTCCAAACAGCGCTGAAAGTCGCTTCCACAAATTAGAGGCAGCGTCCTTAACAGTCCCTACTCCATACCCTTCACTATCTGCAACCTGTTGGTACGTCCTGCCTTGCACGCCTTGCCAAGCTTCGCGAAAGATCGCGCTGTCAAGGTTATCGAGAGTTTTCAGGTTTCGAGCCACAAGTAACGAGTTGGTAAAATCCAGTGCACGATCGGCTTCCATTTAGTCACCAGGTTTAGCGTTACCCATCTGACACAACTTTAACAGACTTTTTCCGACTCGATTACACCCTCAAACAGTGAACTTGTATGGACTTTTACCGACTGACACGGCCGAGGTTGGCAGGGGATACTGTTGAGTGTGGAGGGGAAGTTGACATACAAGCTTCTAACTTACACACAGATCGAGTCGAGTTTATATTTAGGAGCAAGCAGCTATGTCTATTAACGATGTTGAAACAGCGATCGTGGATGAACAAATTCGCCCTCAAGAATGCGGCAGGGTTCGTTTCCAAAACAGTTGGTGGCCGGCGAAGTGCGATCGAGACATGACTTTTGAGCCCGGTGAGGTGGTTCGCGTTGTGGGAATTGAAAATATTACTTTGATCGTTGCAGCGTCGTTTGCGATCAATTCTGAAAGTTAAGGCAAATCTACAATCGGGAGCAAGCAATCATGAATTTTGACAATTCTGAAAAAGCGATCGTGGATGAAGAAATTCGACCTAATGAGTCCGGTCGCGTTCGTTTCCAAAACAGTTGGTGGCCGGCGAAGTGCGATCGAGACCTGACTTTTGAACCTGGTGAGGTGGTTCGCGTAGTCGGAATTGACAATATTACTTTGATAGTTGAAGCGTCGTTATAAATCAATGGGTTAGGGAGTCTAGCTATAGGTTTATAGCCTCCCAACGTTCAGGCCAACCTACAATCAGGAGAAAGTAATCATGACTGTCAGCCATTTGGAAAGAGCGATCGTTGAAGAAGAAATTAAGCCAAATCAGCCCGGCAGCGTGCGATTTCAAAGCAGTTGGTGGCCTGCCAAATGCGTTCGAGAAATAACTTTGCAACCCGGTGAAGTTGTTCGCGTCGTGAGACTTGACAACATTACTCTGATAGTTGAAGCCTAGTTGGGAAGTAAGGAGTTAGCGAGTCGAGCTATAAGTTGGTCGCATCTCCAAGTTCCGCCAAACTTAGTATTAGGAACCCAAAATCATGATTGTCAGCTATTTGGAAAAAGCGATCGTAGAATAAATTCAGTCTGAGAAATCCCGCTAGTTCTGCTTTCAAAGTAGTTGGTGGCTTGCTTGGGTGCAAGCGAGGCATAAGTTTTAAACTGGCGAAACTGGTTTATGCGATGGGAATTGACAAGATTACCTTGCTGGTGGAGGGTATGGCTTGAAATATCGGAATTTGCGATCGCGCTGCCATTTCGGCGGCTTTCTCTTCAAATATCTTTACAGGCGCGATCGCTCTTGTTACCTCTTTTGGCTGCGATATTGTAGTGTCAAACCTCAACAACAACTCGTCACCTGCAGTATGGCAGGCATTTTTTGGCAGACTTGACAAGCGCGATCGATATTCATGCCATCCGCTGTAAATTGTGGTAATCTGACGGCAATCCACTTTAATGCTCGATCGAGTGCGTGCAGCTATGCGAATCGGTAAAAATTTACAAAAGTTTCTGCTTTTCACAATAGCGTTCTTTTTCGCAGCATCGCTGTTGATTAAAGTTACTAAATTTCACAATTATTTCGGCATCAACCGCGCCGATACCGAAGTGAAAGTTGTTGCCCTCACCTACGACGACGGGCCCTATCCTCCCTATACAAGTCAGCTTTTAGATATCTTAGACCGCTATCAAGTTAAAGCAACTTTTTTTGAAATCGGCCGCAATATTGAGAAACATCCAGAAATCGTGAAAATGATTATCGCGAGGGGAGATGAGTTGGCAAACCATTCCTACTCTCACAAAGATATGATGTTTAAACCCCGGGAAGTTTTGCTGTCTGAGATTGAAAAAACGGACAAACTTTTGCAAGAGTTGGGCGTTAAACAAGAAACTATCAGTTTTCGGCCGCCTTGGGGTCGGCGATTTGTAGTTTTGTCTTATTTGGTGTCCCAAATGCACAAACAACTGATTATGTGGGATGTGGATTCTCAAGATTATGAAAAAACACACACGGTAGAAGATATCGCAAACCGGGTGATTGCAAATGTGCGATCGGGTTCGATTGTGGTGATGCACGACGGCGGGGGCGATCGCTCGAAAACCGTAGCAGCAACTGAGATGATTGTCAAGGATTTGCAGTCGAAAGGTTACCAGTTTAAAACAGTTTCGGAGTTGTTGAAATAGCAGTAGGGTGCGTCAGCCACAATTATTTTTGCGACAAATCAACAATCTCATACTGACGCACCAGGAAATAATATCAATTCCGGTTGCACTCCTCATGACTGTTGACTGTTGACTGTTGACTGCCGGGTCGAAAAACTGAATGGTTGAGGGTTAAATGTTGACTCGATTTTATTATTCCGATGCAACCGGAAACGATATAAATAGTGCGTCACAATTAGACTTTTCGTAGATTGAAAAATTAAAACCTGACGCACCCTACCACAATCAATAACCCAGATAGTTTGCCACGTAATTAGCAATTTTTATGCTGCCGCCCGATCGCCCCATTCTCTCTAAACCATTTTGAATGCAACTGGCTAAATATTTATCATCTTGCAAAGTGCGATCGACTGCCAAAGCAGCTTCCTTGATAATATCAGAATTCGCTGGTTGTCTGCCAATAACCTGCACCGAATCACCTAAAAGCCGATTTTGAGCCTCCGCAAATCTATAGGTAAAGGCAGGGCCGTTTCCCGGTACTGCAATTACAGGTTTCCCCAAGCCCACAGCTTGTTCGACAGCAGTTCCAGTCATCCCAATTACTAAACTAGACTGCTGCAAAA
Source organism: Microcoleus harperi Pol14_C6 (assembly GCF_036701295.1). Taxonomy (NCBI): domain Bacteria; kingdom Bacillati; phylum Cyanobacteriota; class Cyanophyceae; order Oscillatoriales; family Microcoleaceae; genus Microcoleus; species Microcoleus harperi. The sequence goes on from NZ_JAUBQN010000002.1 coordinate 380,372, forward strand.
TATCGGCGAAAGCATCGGCCCAGCACATCACTTCGACTAATTTTTCTTCACTAAAAGACCGTTTGATTGCTGGAAAAATGAGCTTGCCCGATCGGTGTTGCCATCCAGAGCGCGCCGCAATATCATCTAATTGAGGTATCAAAGCCGGAACTAAAGCTGCCCGAAACTGCACTGGTACAGTAGAGTTACTAGCAATTTCTTTAACCAGTTCCAGCAGCAAAACGAGGTTGTCGGTGGCTTCCCGGAGGCGAGAACCGGGGAGAAGGGCGATCGTCCAAAATCCGGGTATTAACTGCAAATCTTTGCCCGTAGAATTGAGGTTGTCCATGACAGGATTGCCGACAAACTGAGCTTTCTTTAAACCCTGTCGGTTTAAGTCAGCAGCAGTCAAAGCATCTCTAGTAAAAACCGCCTGACATTTCTCGGAGCAAAGCAACTGCCACAAGATTAAACCCAAATCGACTCGCCCCTCGTAATAACTAGAATGGGCCGATAGAAAAATTATATAGGGGCGGTTGCTGGCATGGGCGATCGCCGCAGCGACAATATCCCCAGTTGCCACCACCAAATCGCAGTGGCGCGAATGCCTCCAAACAGCCTGCAATTGCTGCCAAGTCAAAGCAATCAGCCCCGCCCCAATATCTTTGAGGAAAAACAGGGGGTTCATGTAAAAAACTCCCCCAGACGGCATTTGACTGGTGGGCCCAATAATGGGCACGGTCGATCGGCGGTAAGCAGCCCCGTCACCTACAATCGGGATTGCCGAAACATCAAAATCCGCGCCAGATACTCTTAAAGCTTTGAGAATTTGACAGTTAATCGAGTCTTCCCCGTGGCCGTTGCTGAGGAAAAGTATCCTCTTAGATTTCATATAATCGGAATACAATCAGAATCAGTGCCGAGCTTTTTTTAAAGACAGCCGTGCGATAGCTAAACTCGGGCGGGCTAACTTTTTGTTAGTCTAATTTAAATACATTGTGGAAGTGAAACAGCGTGAATATTGAAATTGGGCGGGGCAAAAGCGCTCGCAGAGCTTACGGCATAGATGAAATTGCGCTTGTACCCGGACAGCGCACCCTCGATCCGAGTTTGGCAGATACCAAGTGGCAGATTGGCGGGATCGATCGAGAAATCCCGATCATCGCCAGCGCCATGGATGGAGTAGTCGATGTCCGCATGGCCATTTTGCTGTCGGAATTGGGAGCAATGGGCGTGCTCAACCTAGAAGGAATTCAAACCCGCTATGCCGACCCCCAGCCAATATTAGAGCGCATCGCCAGTGTGGGGAATCACGAATTTGTTTCCCTGATGCAGGAACTTTATGCCGAACCCATCAAGCCAGAATTAATCGAGCTCAGAATTAAAGAAATTAAAGCTGGAGGAGGGATTGCTGCCGTTAGCGGTACACCGGCCGGCGCGAGCAAATACGGCCGGGCGGTTGCTGAATCGGGAGCCGATATATTTTTTGTCCAAGCAACTGTAGTATCGACAGCTTTCCTTTCCCCTGAATCAATCTCATCTTTAGATTTGACTCAATTCTGTCAAGAGATGCCGATACCAGTAATTCTGGGTAACTGCGTGACCTACGAAGTCGCCCTGAATTTAATGAAAACTGGAGCTGCGGGCATTCTCGTGGGCATTGGGCCGGGGGCTGCTTGCACATCTAGGGGCGTATTGGGTGTCGGCGTTCCTCAAGCCACAGCGGTAGCAGACTGCGCCGCTGCGCGGGACGACTACTACCGCGAAACTGGCAAATATGTGTCGGTGATTGCTGACGGCGGTTTAATTACTGGCGGCGATATCTGCAAGTGCATTGCCTGTGGTGCCGATGGAGTGATGATTGGTTCACCTTTTGCCAGGGCCGCCGAAGCTCCGGGCCGGGGCTTTCACTGGGGGATGGCGACTCCCAGCCCGGTTTTGCCGCGCGGCACTCGCATTCGCGTGGGGACTACGGGTACTGTGGAGCAAATTTTGCGGGGGCCTGCGGTGCTAGATGACGGTACGCACAACTTGCTCGGAGCTCTGAAAACTAGCATGGGTACCTTGGGCGCTAAGGATATTAAGGAGATGCAGCAAGTGGAAGTGGTAATTGCTCCTTCTCTGCTGACTGAGGGTAAAGTCTATCAAAAAGCTCAGCAGTTGGGCATGGGTAAGTAGATTTACCGATCAAATACCAGCATACCTTGACAAAATTTGTTCAAGAGTCTCGAAATTTACAGAATATTGTGGAATTATCGAGAAGGAGATGTCACAATAGAAGAAGCGGAGACGCATGTTTCCGTTCACTCCTCACACCACACTCCGCCCGGACTACTGTTCGGGCGGTTCCTTTTTTGACGGAAATCTTGGCTCTTGTTTACTAGATACAGAACTGAGGCTTTTAGCTCCGGAGAGGGGAAGAGTGGGAGAGTGGGAGAGTCTGGGACTGGGAAAATTTTTTTCTACATAAGTGCATTCTGCCTTCGGAAACATCAGTGCCTTCGGAAACATCAGTGCCTTGTTCGTTCAGAAACCTTGCGCCTTCTTCCTTCTACCGGCTTCCCTCTTCCTTCTACCGTCTTCCTTCTTCCTTCAGAAGCGTTCTGTTAAAATCGTTGACGCAAGTGGTTACATTTTTTGCTAGACTTGTTATCCGAGAAATAGTATTTACAAGGATGGCTAGGGATGTCAGCAGCCGCGCAAGTAACCGACTCTACCTTTAAGCAGGAAGTGCTCGATAGCGAAGTTCCAGTTCTAGTGGATTTTTGGGCTCCCTGGTGCGGGCCCTGTCGGATGGTGGCGCCCGTCGTAGACGAAATTGCCCAGCAATATGAAGGGCAGGTCAAGGTAGTAAAAGTTAATACCGACGAGAATCCTAACGTGGCCAGCCAATACGGTATCCGCAGCATTCCGACGCTGATGATATTTAAGGGCGGTCAACGTGTGGATATGGTTGTTGGGGCAGTTCCGAAAACTACTCTGGCCAACACTCTGGAAAAGTACATTTAACCCAACTGCGAGCGGTTTCGCGCTGTTCTTTTTGGACCGCGAAAGCTCACTCGCTTCAGAACCGGGGCAAAGCTACGGGAAAAGTTATTAGTGGCCAGCACGGCAATTTGCTGGTGGCTATTAGCTTATAACTTTGGCTTGCCCCTTAATTTTTAGTAGAGACAATTTGTTATCGTTTCGGAAAAATTCATGATTCGTTCTGGGTCTGGTCAAGGTTTTGAGTCCCTCCAAGCTGAAGTGATGGATTTGCTCGATCGCTTGCCAATGTTGAAGCACTCTGAGTGGATCGAACGATCGCTCTCTACTATAGTGCAAATGGCCAGAGAGGATCTCGATCGCCTAGACTTGAAGATTATTGCGGCGGCGCTCCGAGATATGGAGAGCGCTTTTGAGCTGTTTTATCCTTACCGCCACGTTCGCAAAATTGTGATTTTTGGTTCGGCGAGGGTGTCACCGCAATCGGCAGAATATTTGATGGCTAGAGACTTTGCGCGCGCGATCGCCCAGCAGGGGTTTATGGTGATTACTGGCGGCGGCGGGGGAATTATGCAGGCGGGGAACGAGGGGGCGACTGCGGAACGTTCTTTTGGGCTGAACATTCAGTTACCTTTCGAGCAGAGTTCTAATCCTTTCATTGCGGGCGATCCCAAATTGCTCAATTTTAAATATTTTTTCACTCGCAAGTTATTTTTTCTCCGGGAGAGCGATGCTTTGGCTCTGTTTCCGGGCGGTTTCGGCACTCTGGACGAGGCTTTTGAGTGTCTGACTTTGACTCAAACTGGCAAGTTCGGGCCGGCTCCTGTGGTATTGATCGATCGACCGGGAGGAGATTATTGGCACGATTGGAATTATTTTGTGCAAAAACAATTGCGGGCCCGCGGTTTGATTTCAGCCGACGATCGCAGCCTGTATACGATTACTGACGATATAAATGTCGCTTGCGAGGTTATCGGTAGTTTTTATCTGGTTTATCACTCCTGCCGCTACGTGCGCGAAAAACTGGTAATTCGCTTGAAAACAGAGCTTTCTGATGATAATGTCGATCGGCTAAATACTGATTTTAGCGATATAGTTGTCACCGGGAAAATTGAAAAAAGTCAAGCTTTGTCGCCGGAAATTGGAGATGCAACTTTCGATCTGCCACGCCTAGTTTTGCATTTCAACCAGCGGGATTTAGGGCGACTTTACCAGCTAATTGCTGCTATTAATCAAATGGGTGCAGCTTCGCCGGCGGCGGCTCATCCAGAAAAAAAGTAGTTATTAATTATCAGAGTTATCAGTCATTAGTCCTTTTAAATATGGGTGAGAATAGAGAGAAGTTTAACAACTGATATTTTGGCAAAAGCGATCGGCTAAGATAAGTTTTTGTAAAAAGTACAGAACAAAGCGTCCAAGAACAAAAGAAAATATTGTCAATACATTGATGGCGTTGTTTGGGAAAAAAACAGCAAAATGCTAGACCTGCTGCTAATTGCAATTTTGGGATTTCTCGGCAGTTTCGGTCACTGCGCTGGGATGTGCGGCCCCCTGACAATGGCGTTTTCTCTTTCTAATTCCCGCAACGATAAATTAGCTGCTTTCCGCTTTTATTTGCTGCTAAATTTCGGGAGAATTGCTGCTTACGCTTTGGTTGGTGCTGCAATTGGCGGACTGGGTTCGGTGTTAATTGCTGGTGGACTTTTGGCAGGTACGGGTAGCGAATTGCGGCGGGCGATCGCACTTCTAACGGGCACGATGCTGATTTGGTTCGGAGTAGGGCAAATTAAACCGAACTTGCTGCCCAGATTGCCACTGCTGCACCCAATGTCGCACGATCGAGTCGGACAAGCAATGAGCAAGCTTTCGGCACAAAAAAAGTGGTGGGTGCCGATTGCTTTGGGTTTGCTTTGGGGTTTGATTCCCTGCGGTTTCCTCTACGCAGCCCAGATTAAGGCGGCGGAAACCGGAAACCCGGTTTTGGGTGCGGCGACGATGCTGGCTTTTGGACTCGGCACGCTGCCAACTATGCTGGGAGTGAGTTTTTTTGCTGGCAGATTGAGCGCGGACAAGCGCAGTCAACTGTTTCGTGCGGGTGGCTGGGTGACGGTGGCGATCGGAATTCTTACCTTGCTGCGAACCGATGAAATGGTCGATTTTACGGGCCACGCAGCGCTGCTGTGCTTGATGCTAGCACTGTTGGCGCGTCCGGTTAGCAAGTTTTTGCCGCAACTGTTGCGCTATCGCCGCGTCTTGGGTGTGGGCGCGTTTGTCCTAGCAGTCGCCCACACGTTTCATATGCTGGACCATACGCTGAAATGGAATTTTGACGCGCTATCTTTTATGTTGCCGCAGCATCAGTTGGGAATGGCGACTGGGATGCTGTCGCTGCTGTTGATGTTGCCGGCGGCGGTTACAAGTTGCGATCGTATTCAAAATTATTTAGGCCAACTGTGGCGAATGCTTCACCTGTTAAGCGTTCCAGCTTTCCTGTTGTGCGCTGTACACGCAACACTCATCGGTTCCCACTATCTCGGCGGCTTTGAATCGACGGCGGTTAATCAATTGGGGGCGCTGCTGTTGGGTATAATTGCCCTGGGCGTCTTGCTAGTGCGATCGCGCTTTTTTTGGTCAATTTTATCACTAGAGAAGTTCTATGTTTCGCCTGTCAAACAAAAGTAAAAGTTTAGGATTGTTAGTTTTTTTGGGATTGCTAATTGAAGCAGCAATTCCCACTGCGCCGCAGTTAAACTCAATTTCAGTTTGGGCGCACCAAGTCGAAGTATCGGGAGATGTAGCCGCTACCTTTCACCTAGAACCAAACCACAACCCCCGCGCCGGACAGTCTGCGAGAGTGTGGTTTGCGCTGACTCGCCGGGGCGGCAAAATTATCCCCTTAGAGCAGTGCAATTGCAAATTAGCGGTTTATCCAAAAGAGCGCAAAGAAGGGGATAAGTCACTGATGCAGCCGCCTTTAAAAGCCATATCAGCAGAGAAATATCAAGGGATTCCCGGAGCTGATATCGTGTTTCCCAAGGCTGGCATTTACCAGCTTGACTTGAGCGGAACCGCCAAAAAACAAGCTAATTTTCAACCGTTTAAACTGAGTTACACTGTCACCGTTAGGTAATACCATTTGAGAGTTTGATGACTGATTGTGGAGAGATTTTATGTAAATTAACTGCCGAGAGATCCGAGAGCGCCGAGGGGAGAAAAGAAGAGGAAGATTGAGAGCAAGTTTTCTATTTTAAGTTAAGGATTTTAAGTTAAAGGTGACACGCTACCTATAATTGAGTTAAATTACTATTAGAGCAACTACCAAGAGGCTTAGGACGTACTTAATTGCTGAAACTATTGATGTTATTGATTTTATTGCGCTTGGCTTCTTCCTTCTTCCTTCAAACAGCAAATCTTAATTTTTAATAAAGATAAGTCACTGCATTCTGCACTAAGTAAATTTCTGCGTTACCTTGTCAGTGTCCATTATGAGATTTGTGCAAGCTAACGTCTCTTGAACTGACCAAAGGATATAACGATGGATATCTTATCTAACACCGTGGCCCTATCGCGGATGCAATTTGCGCTAACCGCCATATTCCATATGCTGTGGCCAGTTTTGACAACTGGAATGGGGATTTATCTGGTAATTGTTGAAGGAATGTGGCTAAAAACTCGCAATCCCGACTACTACCATCACGCTCGTTTTTGGTCTAAACTCTACGTCCTTAACTTCGGTATTGGAGTAGCTTCAGGAATTCCGATGGAATTTCAGTTTGGCACGAATTGGGCACCATTTTCGGAAGCGGTTGGTGACTTTTTTGGCAGCATTTTGGGCTTTGAAGCTTCAATGGCATTTATGCTAGAAGCCGGCTTTTTAGGAATTATGCTGTTTGGTTGGGAGCGCGTTCACCCGATCGTCCATTATTTCGCTACAATCATGGTAGCCTTCGGCGCTAACCTATCCACAGTCTGGATTTTAGTCGCTAACTCTTGGCTGCAAACTCCTGCGGGCGGAGAAATGGTCAATGGCAAGTTTATGGTCAGCGATTACTTTCAAGCAATTATGAACCCGTTCGCATTAAACAGCATTCTTCATATGTTTTTTGCGACGTTAGAAACTTCGCTGTTTGTCATTGGCGGGATTAGCGCTTGGTACATTCTCAATAAGCGCAACCAAGCGTTTTTTTCCAAGTCTTTAAAAATTGCCATAGCGACAGCAATCGCCGTTGCACCTTTGCAAATATACATCGGACATTTGAGTGCCGAACAAGTTTATCACTATCAACCCACTAAATTAGCAGCAATCGAAGCTAAGTGGGAAACTTCACCAGCGGGAAAGTCCGCAGATTGGACTTTGCTAGCTTTGCCTAATGAAAAAGCCCAAAAAAATGACTGGGAAATTAGCATTCCCAAGGGCTTAGGATACATTCTGGAATTCAAACAAAATCTCTCGGAGCCGGTACTAGGTTTAAAGGAATGGAAACCAGAAGATAGACCGCGGATGGTGGGTCTAATCTACTATTGTTTTCGCATAATGTCCGGGATTGGATTCTTCTTTTTAGGATTGATGCTGTTCAGTATAATTCAGTGGCTGCGAGGCAAACTTTCTGCTGAAAATATTAGTAGTCAACCTTGGCTGATGCGCGCTTGGGTATTAGCTGCTCCCCTGGGGTATATTGCTGTAGAATCCGGTTGGATTGTCCGCTGTGTCGGCAGACAACCGTGGGCTTTATACGGGCAAATTCGCACTGCTGATGCGGTGTCAAACATCCCCGCCAGCAATGTTTTAACTTCTCTGAGTTTCTTTGCCGTTGTTTACAGCTTTTTGTTTGTTTGTGCCTTGTATTTTGGCAGCCGAATTATCCGCACAGGCCCTAATTTAAGTCTGCCTGTGCCAGGTTTAGACAATGAACCTGCAATCGAAAGTCAACCTGCAGAACACATTCCCGATCAACGTCCCGTAGAAGCACAACAATAGGAGATTTTATGCAAGCTTTGGAGCATTTTCTCCCACAAGTTTGGTTTGTAGTTTTGGCTTTGTTTCTACTGCTATATGTCATGCTAGACGGTTTTGATTTAGGAGTAGGAATCCTGTCTCTGACTGCTGATGACGAGGAGCGCAGGGGCATTTTAATGACGAGTTTGGGCAACGTTTGGGATGCTAACGAAACTTGGCTGGTGTTGATGGGAGGCGCTCTGTTTGGCGCATTTCCCCTCGCTTACGGTACGATTTTGACAGCGCTGTACATACCGATTTGCATGATGCTTTTTGGTTTGATATTTCGGGCTGTAGCCTTTGAATTTCGCGAGCATTCTAATCGCAAATTATTCTGGAATTATGCCTTTGGTGCTGGCAGTTTTTTAGCAGCTTTAGCTCAAGGATTTGCCCTCGGTGCGGTACTCGAAGGCATTGCGGTTGATGAAGCCGGTCACTTTGTAGGTTCTACTTGGGATTGGCTGGATTGGCGATCGATCTTGGTTGCTTTGACGCTGATTCAAGGCTATGTTTTGATCGGTTCAACTTATCTAATTATGAAAACCGAGGGCGAACTGCAAACAAATCACTATCGCACGGCTAAAATTGCGGCAGTGACGACTTTAATCGGAGCAGTTTTAATTACGATCGCCACTCCGATTTTTTACGAAAGTGCTAGAGCCCGGTTGTTTGAGAAACCGCTAGTTTATGTCTTTGCCGCGATTCCTTTGCTTGGAGTGCTGTTGGTAGGACTGCTGCTGAAAAGTCTAGCAAGTAAAGAAGAACGCACGCCGTTTATCTGGACGATTCTGATTTTCTTGCTTACTTTCATCGGCTTGGGATTGATTGTTTTTCCCTACATTATTCCCTCACAAATCACGATTTACCAAGCCGCAGCTTCGCCCAGCGCCCTGGTATTTATGATTGTGTTTATGGGCGTTCTGCTCCCGATTATGATTTTTTACAACATCTACAATTATGTTGTGTTTCGGGGTAAGGTAGTCGGCGGCCACTACGGCGAGTAAAGCATAATACAACCCCAGATGCAGGCAAATATACGCAGATAGTATCAAGTTTATATACTGGTTGATCTGCGTATATTTGCGGTTAAAAATTACAAATTATTGTTTTATGATACCATCACAACTTACGAAACCATACTATACATACCATAGCCAATAGTGCAGAATAGGGAAAAAACTGGTTGACAATGAGCGATCGCACCTCATGCGATTTGAGATTTGAGATTGAACTCACGGATGAGTCCGGGGGATTGTCACCAAATTGCTTGATTGTCAAATAATATTTGATAAACATAGAGAAAAAATTACAGTTAATTCTGTACCTAGCGAGGGTGCAGAGTTTGCGATCGCTATCTTTGTCAAAGAATAAAATACAATGGAATAGAAGGTTTTAATTTAACTTTTTTATAATAAAGGCTCAATAAGTTATGGATGCGATCGCAAATTTTTCAGGTTATGAGATTACAGAGAAACTTTATGTAGGTACACGTACCTTAGTCTATCGAGGGATCCGTACCCGTGACCAATACCCAGTCGTCGTCAAACTGCTGCGAAACAAATATCCCACCTTCAACGAGATCGTCCAGTTTCGCAACCAATATACCATTGCCAAAAATCTCGACTTCCCTCACCTCGTCAAACCCCTGACGCTGGAAGTATACCAGAATAGCTATGTCCTAGTAATGGAGGACTTTGGCGGAGTCTCCCTATCTACTTATCTCAAAACCGCAACAAATGAAACCGAATCATCTCAAGTTTTACCTTTAGCAGAATTTCTCCCACTCGCCATACAACTAACAGACATTATCCACTATCTCTACCAAAAGCGAGTCATTCACAAAGATATTAAACCCGCTAATATTCTCATTAATCCAGACACCAAACAAATTCAACTAATTGACTTTAGTATTGCCTCCCTTCTACCACGAGAAACCCAAGAAATACAGAATCCTAATATCTTAGAAGGAACATTAGCCTATCTCTCTCCCGAACAAACAGGACGGATGAATCGAGGCATTGACTATCGGAGTGACTTTTATTCCCTGGGTGTGACTTTTTATGAATTGTTGACAGGAAAGTTGCCATTTATCTCGGATGATCCGATGAAATTGGTGCATTTTCATCTCGCCACACCGTCGAAACCGATCCATCAAATAAATCTAGAGATACCCCTAATTTTATCGCAACTTGTTAGTAAGCTGATGGCCAAAAATGCCGAAAAACGCTATCAGAGTGCATTAGGACTCAAGCAGGATTTAGAGATTTGTTTAGTTCAGTTACAAAAAACAGGCAAGATAGAATATTTTGAACTCGGAAAGCGAGATATTAGCGATCGCTTTACTATCTCCGAAAAGCTCTACGGCCGAGAAAAAGAAGTTAATCACCTATTAGCTGCCTTTGAGCGAATCAGCACAGGTAGCACCGAAATGATGCTAGTAGCAGGTTTTTCGGGAATTGGGAAAACCGCCGTTGTCAATGAAGTTCATAAACCCATTGTCCGTCAGCGCGGTTATTTTATCAAAGGCAAATACGATCAATTTCAACGCAACATTCCCTTCAGCGCCTTTGTGCAAGCATTCCGCGACTTAATGGGTCAATTGCTATCAGAATCGGATACCCAATTGCAAAGATGGAAAACCCAGGTTTTAGCAGCAGTGGGAGACAACGGACAAGTCTTGATTGATGTGATTCCTGAGTTAGAAGGCATAATTGGCGCTCAA
>NZ_JAUBQN010000051.1:0-37687 GCF_036701295.1 Microcoleus harperi Pol14_C6
TCAGATAGCACTCAGTTTTTTCGCTTCTGTGCTTTATTGCGTAAGCATCCCTATTTAAAAACTGTCCGGAGTATTGTCTTGACGAAAGTCCTTTAATCGTTCACTGTTCATTTAAGGAGTGGATAGGTTTTTATTTTTCCCCCTCATTCTCTCCTTAACGGTGGCTCTAGTTCTTCTTTGGCCACCGTTCTCATCTTTAGTTAGTCTAAACTACAGATTCTAACTCTCGAAGAACAAGTCTTAGTCGCCTTGGAATATTAGCGAGAATATCGAACATATTTTCAGATAGGGACAAGTTGGGGAGCATCTGAATCAACTATTGGCCGAACTGTAACTAACATCGAATCAACTTTAATGAAAACAGGGAAGTTCCGAATTCCGGGAAAAAAAGCATTAGTCAAAAAATTTTATTATCCAAAAATCGCGGTGATAGATGTCACGAAAACAACTATTGAACAACCCGAAAATAAACAGAAAAAATGTTACTCAGGCAATAACAAACAGTAAACTATAAAAACTTAAATTATTAATTTATCGACAAACTAAAGAGATTATTTGCACTGCTTTTGGACAGGGCGTTGCCACTATTTCAGGTTTTTTAAAAAAGAAAAGATTATATTCATCCCGAAACATATACCTTACAAGATAGTTGCTATCAAGGCATAAAGGACGATCGCCAGAATAGTTCTATTCCCAGAACTAAACCTAAAAATGGGCAGCCTGCTCTCTTAGCAAAAAACTATAATCTAACTCTAGCCCAGAAAAGAATAGGGAATTGAACACGTTAATCGGACTCTCAAAATTTTCTCTTATTTAGTCTAGTCGTTATCGGAATCGTCGTCGCCGTTATGGTCTGCATTGTCATTTGTTGTCAGCAATTTACAATTATGAGTTAGCTCTAGGCGATTAAATTTAAAGAGTTTGATTATAACATATATTTTTGTGGGCAAGAGGTCTAGTGAATTCGACTTAATAAATATTTGTAATAATTAAGTTAAGTAAATCTTATAATGCACAATGTGCTACGGGCTTTAGTCCGATAGTTTATACTTAATCTTGTCCAGCAAACGCTAAGGAGGTAAGGAAGAGTGAGTACCCAACCCGCTGCGAAACCCAGACTTAATTCTGCGTTCAAACAACTGATGTCCTTACACTGGGTAATGTCAGGTTGCTATTTAGTGCTGTTTATTGGCGGTATTTCTATGGCTCGATTGCCAGGAGAATTGTTTATTCGAGGCCCCCTTTACGATTTTCACAAATCCGTAGGAGTGCTGACAATGGCTTTACTGACTTGGCGGATTTTAACTATGCTGCGGGTATGGTGGAAAAAATATACGAAACGCCTGCCAAAGTTTACAAAGGAATGGTACAAAAATTTTGCTCTGCACGCAAGTTTGTACGTTTTTATGTGGCTAGTTCCGGTTGCTGGTTTTTTGCTTTCTAACTCTTACAAAAGTAACAATGTGAAGTTTTTCGGAATTGTTTTGCCGGATATGTTTCCCCAGAATTCCGCAATAGTTAATCTGGGAAGGAGTTTGCATTTTTGGCTGGCGTACACATTTTTAGCGTTCGCGATTTTGCATATTATAGATCAGAAGAAAGTTGTGAGGGCTAATTGGCGCCGGTTGGCCAATTTTGTTCGCACTAAGTTCGCAAAGTCTCAAAAGGTTGGATAAATTTGCGATGGGGTACTATTCTCAATTGGTAGTGGTAGGGTACACGCTGCCTACCTTACATAATTAGTTGAGGCGTCCAGGACAATTTATGATAAATTGACTGCAAAACTCGCTATTTTCCACGGTGATATTCTGAAACTTCTCCCATCGTCTGACTTCTGAGGCAAATTTATGGGTTGTTCTAATAAATCGACAGGTTGACTGATCGCCAAACCCAAATCGCTCTTTAATTCAAACTTCGCCTCTTCACCGTGACACTCGCAACACCGCAAAATCCACACATTAGAATCATCTTCCGATTGTTTGAATGCCATCAGCACTAAATTTTCGGCGGACAAATCCAAAAACTTGCCAACTGCGGACAGAGTCTTGCGGCCATTTTCCTCTAACTTGGGTAACACCTTTACTAGCAGTGGTAAATTCAATTCGTACCCCTGTCGAACCGTGCCGGCTTCTTGCCAATTTCCGCTGTGGGGATAGACTCCACAAGTAAATTCCGAAACTCCTACATCTGCTTGTTCATCCGGCCAAGTCGAACCCCGAAGCAAAGTCAGCCGAATTTGATTTGGTTGAAGGTCGCAACCGTATTTGCAATCGTTGAGCAAACTCACTCCAAAACCGTCATTGCTGATATCAGTCCAGCGCAAAATCGGCACTTCCCATTTGGCTTTTTCGGCGGGTGTTTGCGGCTTAGTTGTGCGATCGATCGCACCGCCGGGAATTTCGCAAGTTGCAAAATCTGCTTCTACATTTAACCCAAAGGCTGCTTTTACTAAAACGTGCTTTTCTTGCCAATCTGCAACTGTCTTGATTTTCAGCAGCGGCGAACCTATTTCTACTATATAATCTTGGCAAAATTCCGATTTGCCAATTTGTCGGACTACCCGCAAACTCTGCCGTATTTCTCCCTGCTCTACCCAAGCAATCTCTTTGAGTGTGGGCGCGGGTAACTGATGTTTTTCATAATTTGGGTCTATGTTCCAAGCATCCCAATATTGACCGCTGTCTTGAAATGCTTGCAGTTGATTTCCGCCTGCTGCATTCAGGACTTCTAGGTTATTTACTTTATCCCAAATGCTGGATAAATCCCCGGTTTGTCCGTCTATTGTTGCCCGAATAAATTCATTTTCTAAAACCATTTGTGCGGGGGCAAAAGGCGTTTTTTGACTGACGGTGTTTTTTTGTGATATACCGTATGTAAGTTTTGATAACTCTGTCTTTTTTTCGGTTTCTGGACTCGCGGACGCATTATCCACAGTTTGAGCGTCTTCGGGACACAGCCAAAACACCTGGTAGCCAACGGCGGGGAGATTATTTGCCCAAAATAACAGTGTAGAGTGCGATTGCGGTCGATCGCCCCTGACAATCTGCGAAGCCAGTCGCCGTCGGGACAAGTCGTAAATTTGCCAAGCTGAATCAGTGGCATCGGGAAGAGGTACGGCGACAACCTCAGAGCGCGACCAATTAAGGGTATTGAAAATCAAAATCGGTTGAGCGTCGGGCTGCGGAGGATTCGGCAGAGAAATTTGAGCCGAGATTGCATCCAAAGATTTTAGCATGATTTCGCGACAAGTGCGATCGACCTCGGTAAAGGCTAGATTAGCATCCGCGTAGACTTGGGCGATCGCAGAACCGGGCAAAATATCGTGAAACTGGTTAAACAAAATCTGTTTCCAAGCAGATTCTAACTCGGATTTCGGATAAACCGCACCAGTACAAATCGTTGCCAGCGAAGACAACAACTCCGCTTGGTAGAGCAATTCTTCGCAGCGACGGTTTTGGCGTTTTTGGTCGGCGCGAGTCGTGTAACAGCCCCGGTGGAATTCTAAGTAAAGTTCGTCTTTCCAAATGGGAAGAGTTTTGAGTTGTGAGATGGAATGATTTGCATCCGAAATTGCCGATAAGTTTGACAATTCTCGCGCCCCAAAATTCCCGATGCTTTCGACAACTGGCAAATTTTCCTGATTGTCCGATTCTGAAACATCGCTTTCGGACTTAGTTGCGGAAATTGCCGACAAGTTTGACAATTCTCGCGCCCCCAAATTCTCCTGATTGTCAGGTTTTGCAACATCGCTTTTCTGCGAACTTTCCGCAACTTCCGGCAAAAACTGACTCTCAATCAAAGACAAATAATCAACCGCTTTCGCAAACTCCAACTTCGGGAAAAAAGGCGACATTTTCCAGCGTTTCGCCACCTCCAACATATCACGAGTCGGGCCACCGCCGTGGTCGCCAACCCCAGGCAACCAAAGAGCATCTTGCAAACCAGTCTTAACCTGCCAGTCAAAAGCATAACTTGCCATTTTCACAGATTCTATGCCTTCACCAATTGGAGCAGACATCATGCTAAATATTTTAGTACCGTCCAACCCTTCCCACCAAAACGCACCGTGGGGAAATTCCGTTGTATCATTCCAACGCAACTTTTGCGTCACAAAATAGTCAACTCCGCCTTGCCGCAAAATCTGAGGTAATTGCCACCCAAAACCGAAAGTATCCGGTAGCCAGGCCACCCGCATCAATTCCCCAAATTTTTCTTTTGCGTAACGCTGTCCGTAAAAAACTTGCCGCACCATTGATTCAGCGGAAATCAAGTTTAAATCCGGTTCTACCCACATCCCGCCGACAACTTCCCAGCAACCCGCCGCCACCTGTTTTTTAATCGCAACAAATAAGTCCGGGCGATGTTCTTCCATCCAAGCATAAAGTGCGGGAGTTGAATGACAGAAAATTAAATCGGGAAACTCCGATTGCAATTTCAATACCGACTCAAAAGTTCGCTTTGCCGCTTCCCAAGTTTCTGGGACAGGCCACAGCCAAGCTAAGTCTAAATGAGCGTGACCGGCCAAATAGATTTTACCTGTATATATAGATGTCAGAGCACCATTTTCTCCTATATATATAGATGTAGAATTGCCATTTTCTCCAACCTCCAAAACTTCCTCTCTTCTTCCTCCCTCAGCGACCTCTGCCCCCTCTGCGGTTCCCTCATCTAAATCCCCAGAAAAAGCCTGCAGATATCCCAGTAAATTGTGCCGCAAAACAGACAGCGAGCGATCGAACTTTACGCGATCGCCCACCGCCGACCAATCAATCAAATCCATCGCCAAATCAATCTCAGATTTCAGCGTTTCCCCCTTGACAAACATGGGGCGATTTGCTATTGTTTCAGTGGAGAGGTATTGGAAATTTACATTTTCTAAATTTCGAGTTAGCGAATTTTGCAAAATCTCTAATTCGGCAGCCACAAAACCCGGATCGAAACAAGAAGAGTCAGCAGCTTCGTACAAACAAATCGATCGCACTAAAGCACCGCTATCGTGACCCGGACTTACCAACCGCAAAATAACTAAAAATTCATCTCCGGGATTTGCCGACGAACTCAACAAAACTCGATCGGCAAAATCAAATAAATCTCCCTGTCCGACTAACTCGCCGTTGACAAAAATTTGAGCATCTTCTGCCCACCAAGTCAAACCCAGCAGCAACCGCAAACCAACCACAGGATAGCCGTGCAAATTGTCAGGAATTACAAATTGCTGGCCCAAATACAAAACTTGTTTCCCCGACGGCCACGCAATATGTCCTTTGCCGTTAAGTTCGGCAACAGGGCTGTTACAAATATTTACCGAAGAGACAGCCGAGTCAGAATCGCAGTACCTCCAACCAGACTGAACCTCCACTTGGCTGAGGCGGCGCAACTTCTCGACAGCGGCAGAAACATTGTTGCTAGCAGGTGACACAGAAGCGCTCATATTTCGCTAAAATAGGAATTGTGTATGAATCAGAAATCGGATTGAACCGCCCCGACGCAAAGGACGCGAAGAAATAAAGGTTTCAGAGGGTTTGAAGCTGCGATTAAGATCTCGCTTTGATTTTACAGCAATATTCAGCAATTCCCGCGCGAATCAAAAATCTGAATTCAATAATTAAACTTATGTCCAACGGTTACTACGGCCCATACCAAAGCCGGCTATTAAATTTTATATCGAAACAGTCCCGCCAAGTCGCTGACAATTGCGATCGAACTTGGCGTCAAATTAAAGAAGCAACTCTCACCGCCACCCAAATTCTGCTTTATCCAGCTTATTTGCTGGTGCAAAGTTCCCGACTGCTAGGCCGACAGTTGCGGGAATCAAGTCAAAAAGTAGATTTACCGGAACTGCAAGAATTTGGCGGGGACGAAAATCCCGATGGGCAACAAAATTGGTATCAAGGGGAAACTTCCGACGAAAGTTCTATCGCCGAAATTTTGCACCTCGCCGAAAATTTACTCACCTCGTCGCAAACCGCGAAAACTTTAGCCACCTTCCCGCTGTTAATTAATCAGGGAAATACTGCTAGCAATTTACATCCGGCAATCACTTTTAGCGGGCAACTCACAAAGCATCAAACAACTGCCGTCTTAGAACTCCCGCTTGCTAAAACAGGATTAAAACCGCAACCGAAAGTTGAGGGAATTGCCAGTTTTATCCCAGCCCGGACTTTAGTATTGGTCGGAAAAGAAAATCAGATATTAGATATTTTGACACCCGAACAGCAGGAACTGCTCGAAGGTCGCATAACTTGGGAAGTAGCAAACTGCGGGCCCGAACGGCGGGAAATTACCCAAAAAGAATTAAAATTTAATCTCGGTTTGGAGTCGGCGGCTAAAAAAGCGCAGTTGCCGCCGGTGCGTCGTTTTTGGGAATTGATGGCATGGCTTCAGACGAGTCCGGTTGCCCTCAAAAGAAATCAGTTTGGAGAATCAATCCTCGCAGTTAAAAAAGCTATCGACCGCAATTCAATCCTAGTCCAAAAAGCCCGCGCCCAGATCGAAGCAAAAACCCCACAGCAGTCAATTGCGGCATCGAATTCGATCGACCACAATACCCCAAAACTAGAAACTAATTTTAACAGCAAGTTCGATCGACCCCCTAGTCCTCTCTCCTTTGTTACATTACTCGATCGCGCCGCCGTCAACATCGAAGAATTAACCCTGCCGCCATCGGCAAAAACAATCGCCGCACCTACAGAAGCCCCCGGAGTCAAAATTAATACATCCGGCACAGACGCCAATGTAGATTTGTCCGCCCGCGACATCCTCGAAAAATACGCTCGCAACATCGAACAAATGATTTGGTCGTCAGTAGACCACCTTTTGGGCAAAGAAACCGCCGCCAGTGATAATACGGAGAAAGCAGTCGCAATTCAGTATTCTTTGAAACAGCGACGAGAACAAGAAAACACGCAAAAAAGCCCAGAGGTCGATCGACCGTGGCTGAACTGGCAAGACTTATTCGGGGAAGCAGCACCGCAGCATTTAACCGACGGAAGTTCCGAACCCCATGCAGCACAAAGCAGCGCCAAAGTCAAGGAAAAAATAGCAGAATTAGGAGAAGTGCCAGAAGGTCGATCGACCGCAGTCTCCATATCCCCTTACCCCGAAGCACTTCACGGCCTGCTGGGGCAGCTAAAACAGAGCTTGCTCGTCGCAAAAAGCCCAACAAGTCAACCCCAAACAGCATCTGATTTAGCAGTTACTCAAAAAAATAGCTCTGCACTCGCAGCAGAATCAACCCCAGGGCGCGCGCCGGAAACCCAAGTGCCAAAAAACACAAACCCGAACACCGCACAAAACCACCAATCCCCAGCAGCAATCACCGCGCAAACTAGCAGATACACCCCCGCAACCCCCACAACCCCCGCCGCAGCCGAACCCAAAAATCCCAGCGCAGGCGTCCCATCCGATGGAGACTACTTAGAAACAAAAGCAGAATCGATGGGATACATTAAGCACCCGCTAGAACAAGTGCTCGAATGGCTCGATCGAGTTATGCTGCAGCTAGAAAACATCGCCGAGCAACTGTGGAATTGGGCAAAAATTAACTTGCCAAAAATCCTCAAAAGCAAAGATAAAATTGACTAATCTTTAGCTTATGATAAAAAAGTTGCTGCAAGAGCAGCAAATCAGCTCAGTATTATGCCATCTTTGGAGACTCCCACAGTGCTAACCCTCAAAATCGTAGTTAATGTAGTTGTTTTATTTTTCGTTTCCCTGTTCATATTTGGATTTTTGTCCAATGACCCAGCCCGGAACCCCAACCGCAGAGACATGGAATAAACAAGTTATCCCGCCCGCTGGCTGGGGGGTACGCTACCGCAGCCCCGCAGCCAGCCTGCAAACTCGCAAAAATTAGTCGAACAAAACTTGACCTCGCACCAGCAGCGAGGTTATCTTGTGGCGGAACCAAGTTCTGAAAGCAGCCATATTCCGGCGCGCCAAAACCACTGCAAATTTTAGATGTCAGATTAATGTCTAAACAGTTGCCTTTTAGATGCAAAAATTTTCAATAATTTGCACCCTATAAAATCTAAAATCTAAAATCTAAAATCGGATGACTTACCTGTTGTAACTATGCCCTATCCGGTACCGCCGCCAGAACCCTCTGCCATCATCTACATCGCAAAGCCAAAAAAAGTCGCCCTCACTGTCGCGGCCGGCGATGGAGACACCCGCAGCAACCCCGCAGAAATACCGGAACCAAGCCCAGATATCGTTCAGCCACAACCCACACCAGCCCCAGCAGAAGCCGCAGCCACACTCCTCGGCACTACCCCAGCCACTGACCAGCCTCCAGCAATCGCCGACCCCCTAGCAGCAGTGGAAAGTGGCGACGCAGTTGTGGGATTTCAGCGTCGGGCTCCTGCGGTAGAATCAGAAACTGGGGAAACTCCGAAAGATTCCTCGTTTACGGCTTACCAATTGGGTTCGGTAGAAAATGCCATTGCCATTCGCAATCGAAAACGCACGGCAGAGGCGCAGAAACAACAGGAGAGGAATGTTGTCGGAAAGCGCGAAAGTTGGTATCAGGCCCAAGGCCGGCAGTTAGAAGATAACTCTCCCGAACCTGCGGAGATTCCCGTTCCAGAACCCGCGCTAGAACCAGCACCCAGCGGGCAACAGCAGTTCGACATTCCCACACCAGGAACTGCCCCCGCACCCAGAACCCCCGCTGCGCCGAAACCGAAGCCTAAACCAGCCGCGCCGGGAGTCCGCACCCCACCTTCTGGGCGGACGGTGCCTTTGCCCGTGACTCCGGCCGATACAATTGAAGTTAAGGCTGACAGCCAAGAATTCGACGACAAGCAGCAAATTGTGACGGCGGTTGGTAATGTCGTTGTGCGGTTCCGGCAAACTGTGATTGATGCCGATCGAGCGATCGTCAACTTAGTCACCCGCCAAGTGGTAGCATCCGGCAATGTCGCCTATACCCGCGGCCAACAAGTAGTGCGCGGCCAGCGGATGGAGTTCAATCTCGGCCTCAACAGCGGCGCAGTCGAACAAGCCAGCGGCGAAATATTCCTGCCTGCAGCAGGTAGCGAATTGACCCCCACACTGCCGACGGATATCAGTGCTGGGACGATTCTCGAACAGCCGCTGAGCGATCGAATTACCAGCCAGCAGCCCCTGCGCGGAGTCAAATCCCCCGGCGCTGCTACAGTGACTATCGGTGGCGGTGGACAGCTAGCAGCCCCCCAAGTTACTGGTGCGGTCAACCGCGTCCGCTTTGAAGCAGAACGCATCGAACTGCTGCCAGACGGCGCGAGGGTAGCAACCAACATTCGCCTTACTAACGACCCGTTTTCCCCGCCGGAATTTGAATACAGGGCCCGGAGGGCGACGATTAGAAGGATTTCGCCCACGGCAGAGGAATTGGTCACAACTAAACCCCGCTTGGTGTTCGACAACCGGGTGAAAATACCCGTGTATCCCCGCAGGCAAGTATTTGACAGCCGGCAGCAGAGCGGCCCGTGTTTGACCTTTGGCTACGACGGAGGCGACCGCGGCGGTTTGTATGCCGAGTGCGGTTTTGAGGTGTTGCAAAACGGGCCGGTGCGGCTGACTCTGACACCCCAAATTTACCTGCAGCGGGTTGTGGAAAAGCACGGCGGTAATCCGTTTTCTCCCGATAGTTACGGGCTGAAAGCGAGGTTACGCGCTAGTCTCGGTCCGCGCACCAGGCTGGACGGATCGGCAATATTTCTGAGTTTGGAAGATTTCCCGAATTTGCCGGAAAACAGCTTTCGGGGCAATTTGCGCCTGCAGCAGTTGATCGGCACTCACTCTCTGGCAGCAGAATACAGTTATCGCGATCGACTGTTTAACGGTTCTCTGGGCTATCAAACCGTGCAGAGCAGTCTCGGGGCAGTCCTCACTTCCCCAGTCATCCAACTCGGAGGCACTGGCATCAATCTCAGCTACCAGGCCGGGTATCAATTTATCAATGCTGACACCGATCGAGCAGACTTGCTCGAACCAGTGCGGGAAAACAACCGCGTCGATCTGGGCCGTTCCCAAGTCAGCTTCGCCTTAAGCCGCGGCTTCAACCTGTGGGAGGGCGAACCGCTGCCCCGCACTCCCACCCAGGGTTTGAGGTATACGCGGACGCCGGTGGTTCCTTTCTTGCAACTGGCCTTGGGACTCCGGGGAGTTGGCACTTATTACAGCAGTGGCGATCGACAAAATTCCCTCGCCGGCAGCGTCGGCATTCAAGGGCAGTTCGGTCATTTCTCCCGCCCTTTCCTCGATTACACTGGGTTTAACGTGACTTATACCCAGGTGGGGCGCGACGGTATCTCGCCGTTTTTATTCGATCGCTTAGTAGATTTGAGAGTCCTGTCTTTTGGACTTGTCCAGCAAGTTTACGGAGGCTTTCGAGTTGGATTTCAAAGTGCTATTAATTTAGAAAGCGGGGAAACAATCAGTACGAATTACACTTTAGAATACAGTCGCCGCACCTACGCAATCATTTTACGTTTTAATCCTGAGCGTCAAGTCGGCAGCCTGACTTTTAGAATTAGCGACTTCAACTGGAACGGTACTCCCGAACCTTTTTCCGGGGACGCGCGAACTGTAGAAGGAGGAGTGCGTTTATCCGATTAATTCAATTGGCTAATGGGGCATTGGTCATTGGGCATGGGGAATTAGTAATAGGTAATGAGGAATTGGTCATTGGGTAATTGGAACCAAAAGACAACAGTCAACAGATAACAGTCAACAGTCAACAGTCAACAGATAACAGTCAACAGTCAACAGACAACAAATGACAGAAGTGACGGCAATATCTGCACAAGCAGCGGCTCTGCTGGTTCACTACGGTTTTGACCTAGGTGGCAAAAAAGCCGAGAAATTGGCGGGTGAATGGCTGACCAAGTATCCCGGCTATTGGCTGCGTTTAGCAGTGGTTGAAGCGCTTTATCAAGGCCGCTACAAGGCTGTGTCTGTGGGACAGCTATTGAGTATGTGGCATCGGATAGGTCAACCTCTCTATCATTTCAATCGCGAGTTTGAACGCTTGGTATGCAATAATTTTCCTCAAAATTTAACCGGGGAAAGTGCTGCTCAACTGTCACCGGAAGATATACTTTTATCGAACCCGGAATCGGAAGTAACTGCCGCAGAGTTAGATTTGCGTGGGCCGTCAGATGCGCAACTTGATGTGGGGCTTCATGCAGAAGTCCCAAACACAGAGGCAGAGGAAACAGGAAAATTACCTGCAGCCGACGATCGCACAAAAGAAAATACAGAATTTGTAGTATATGAAGATGTGGCTGTTACCGCCCTCGCGGATCGAGCCGAAGCTGAGCACAAATTAGCGGACAAACCTGTGGCAAAATCATTCCCAGTTGTCAAACACACTGATTTTCATACCAAGTTAAAAGCGATTGCCCGAGAAGGCAGAAGAAAGAAGGGAGAAAGCAGAAATAGGGTGTAATATCATTTTCGATTTTCGATTAAAGAATTAGGAATGACTGATGAAAATCGTGATTGGGATCTGCCTACAGTTGCATTTTTTTTTTGAATTGGTGTAATGTTGGGGAATTACATAGTTGTTTGTGAGAGTTAAGTTTTCGGACTTCCTCCCATCCGAATCTCCGAACAAAAAGATGCTTGTTCGGTACCGTTAGCTTGCTTAACAATGCTAGTCCGCAGCCGCAGGTTGGGCATGAGATACCACAGCCTTTCTTCGGCATGGAGGGTGTCTGATTCTGTAATCAATGTCAGCACGTCGTCGCCCATCACGTAGCGGCCGTTACCCTTGTCTTGCAACACTTTGCCTTCGCTGGGATTGTCGGGATTTGGTACGATCGCTAATATTGTAGAACCGATTTGTTTAGCTTTGTCGCGATCGGGAATACCGTCCCAACTAATCCGAACGCCCTTTAGCCCAGTTGAAGCCGGGTTGATCGAGTGTTGTTGGCAAAGTTTGACGACTGCTGCATCGCTAGCTGTCAGTATTTCTATTTTGAGGTCGGATTTACCCGCCTGCAATTCGCCAGAATTGAGATTGTGTACGGTACGCTGGGAAAACCATTTGCCTGCACTTAACTCGAAAAACTCGATAACATCCATGAAATTTGTCTCTAAAGTCAATACTGCTTTATTTGCGATCGTGACTTGCGCGCTCTGGAGTCAGAAATCCGGTTTCTTTCTACGTACCTAGCGGTCAAACCAATGATTTTGTTTAGAAACCCGGTTTAAGAGTGCAAGTCCTTTTCTATATTTTAGAGGAAGGGGGCGCACCTGCAAAGCTTTCTGAGAGCTGTGGGCGAAACAGATTACAGATACCGTTGAGGTACAAAACCCAACCAGGGGGACATCTGCCTTGCTGATGCGGCCGACTTGACAGAAAATTAGAGCATCCGCCATCATATTTCGTTATAAAAAGTCTTTTTCGCACTTTAAATAGGATTGCGATACCTGAAATTTTTTAGCTTTGACAGTGTTGATCGATCGACCATCGTCGCCCAAATACCAGCTATGTTAAGAAAAACAACGATATATGTGAACTTTTATCGATCTATCGGTAAATTGGGCGTTGCTGAGTCGAATGATATTGGCGGCGATTTATTGTAATCGCACTGCTTGAAAATTCTCAAAGCAGACTTCGACTAAAAAACCAGCAATTCATCGAACCATCACCAAACCGAGGACAGCAAGCCCGTAGCACATAGCATTTAAATATGTCATGCTAAGTCAAGAGAAAAGATTCTCGATCAGCTTTTCGGTAGGGTGCAGCTAGCGATCGCATACATTTAAAAAACACATCCGTAAATTTATGACCGAGTTTAGACAAGGGCTGGATAAAATGCAGCCCGCAGAACAGACGCACTACCTGGGAATCCTGCCAAGTCAGCTAGCAGCGACTTCAGACTCCGAAAAATTATACAGCTTACTAACAGATTACAATTTTATTAAAGCCAAGCTGTCAGCATCGGGAGTACAGGCGCTAATAGAAGATTACGATTTAGCAACAACTCCCGATATTATTATCTCAGACCAAAAAGCCGACCAACTCCAATTAATCCAAGAAGCAATTCGGCTGTCTGCCCACATTCTAGCCACAGATAAAAGCCAACTAGCCACCCAACTAATAGCCCGCTTGATGTGCTTTGAAAGTCCAGAAATTCAAGCACTGGTAGCACAGGCACAACACCAAACACCCCCCTGGCTGCGACCGCTAACGCCCAGCTTTACTCCTCCCGGCGGGAGATTGCTGCGTACCCTCACCGGACATACAGACTGGGTACAAGCTGTAGCAATCACCCCCGACGGCAAGCGGGCAATTTCTGCGTCCTCCGACCACAATCTCAAAATTTGGCACTTAGAAACAGGAGAAGAACTTTCCACCCTCAAAGGTCATCTTACCTATGTCAACGCTGTAGCTGTCACCCCCGACGGCACTAAAGTAATTTCCGGTTCTTGGGACAATACCATTAAAATTTGGGATTTAGAAACTGGGAGAGAAATATTTACCTTTGCAGGCGATACTTTTGCCGTAGAAGCAGTAGCAGTAACTCCCGACGGCAAGCGAGTAATTTCAGGTTCTTGGGATGGCAGTATTAAAGTTTGGGATTTGACAACTAGGGAAGTAATTTTTAACTTCAAAGGTCATAGCAGTTTTGTCCAGTCAGTAGCAGTAACTCCTGATAGCAAACGGTTGATTTCCGGGTCCGGAGACAACAGCATGAAAGTCTGGAACCTAGAAACTGGAAAAGAAGTTTTTACTCTCACGGGTCATGAAGACTGGGTAAAAAGTGTAGCAGTTACTCCCGACGGCGAACAAATAATTTCCGGCAGTTACGACGGAAGTGTTCAAGTCTGGAGTTTGTCAGAAAGAAAGCAACTTTTCACTTTAGGAAAACACAGCAGTTTCGTTCAAGCTGTGGCAATCAGTCCCGATGGTAAACGGGTAATTTCGGCTTCCGGCGACAAAACGCTGAAAGTTTGGAATCTGGAAACAAAAAAAGAACTTTTCACTTTTACCAATCACATCGCCCCAGTGAATGCTGTGGCTGTTACCCCCGACGGCAAGCGGATAGTTTCTGGTTCCTCTGACAAAACTCTCAAAGTTTGGCACTTAGAAAGAGGCAAAGAAAATTTATCATTTGCACGTCACGATGACTGGGTAAATGCTGTAGCAGTGACGGCGGACGGTACGAAAGCGATTTCCGGTTCAGGAGACAACAGCATTAAAGTATGGAATCTCAAAAACAGACAGGAAATTTTTACTATTTCGGGACATCAAGATTGGGTAAAAGCGATCGCAATAACACCGGATAGCAAGCGAGTAGTTTCGGGTTCCGGCGACAAAACTGTGAAAGTTTGGGATCTAGAAACCGGAAAAGAAATCTTTACATTCACTGGTCATACAGACTGGGTAAATTCTGTGGCAGTGACGGCAGACGGAACGATGGCGATTTCCGGTTCGGCAGACAAAACTATTAAAGTTTGGAATCTAGAAACAGGAGAGGAACTTTTTACTTTTTCAGGTCATGAGGACGGGATAAAAGCGGTGGCAGTTACTCCCGACAGCAATCGGGTTATTTCGGCTTCCGGCGACCAAACTCTGAAAGTTTGGAGTTTGGGGAAAGAAAAGAATATTTTGGCAAATTTATGGAATTTAGCCGTCAAAAATCTACTTTTCACTCTCAAAGGTCATGAGAGTTTTGTGAATGCTGTCGCAGTTACGGCGGATGGCAAATCGGCCATTTCTGGCGGGCGGGAACACAATTTGAAAGTTTGGGATTTGTCAAGTAGAAAAGAAGTTTTTACTTTGACAGGTCATGCTGATGCGGTAACATCTGTGGCGACTATGGGAACAAAGGCAATTTCTGTTTCGGACGATAATACTCTCAAAGTTTGGGATTTGTTAAGTCGAGAAGTAATGGCTACTTTCAGGGGAGATAGTGCTTTGAAAGCTTGCGCTGCTGCACCTGATGGGGTGACAATCGTAGTGGCGGAAGCTTCGGGACAGGTGCATTTTTTGAGGTTAGAAGAGGGGAAATAGTCATTGTGGCGATCGCACTTTTGCTAAAATTTAAAAGTGCGATCGCTCTTTTCCCCATCTAGTTTACAATTGTTCCGGGTCAATTCCCATCGCTCGCAGTCTTTCTGCCAGTACAGCAGCGTGCAGTCGTTCTTGTTCTGCAGGATCTTCGGCTTTTTCCAAACTGCGAGAAACCTCCTCATAACTTCTAAACAGTTCGCTCTCAGGGCGATTAATTTGCAACTCTTCACCCCACCCTCCTCTGTGGAACAGGCGCCCCTCCTGTGAATTCCTGCAATTCATTAAAAAAAATCTCATTCACAAAAAAGCACATCAAAAATAGGGCAGACACCGCCCGCCCTAGACAACTACTTCCTCAGCAACTTCACCCCGCGAATAGAATAATCCAAAAGCTCAATTGGGTGCATTAAAGTAACTTCCTTTCCCTGCAACTCCAAATGCTTCTTAATTTGCAAAGAACAACCCGGATTAGAAGAAGCAATCAACTCCGCCCCAGTATTCAGCAAATTCTCCACCTTTTGCACTCCCAATTCATCAGCAATCTCCGGCTGAAGCATATTGTAAACCCCCGCACTCCCGCAGCACAAAGCCGCATCCACAGGTTCTTTTAACTTCACCCCCGGGATTTGTTGCAGCAACTGACGCGGCTGCAAACTAATCTTTTGCCCGTGCAACAAATGACACGCATCTTGATACACAATTGTCAAATCTCCGTCAATCAAAGGATTGAGTTTTGCCGTAATTCCCGCACTTGCCAAAAACTCTTGCACGTCCTTAACATTCGCAGCAAATTTCTCAGCTTTCTCCCGATATTGCGGGTCATCAGCTAAAATATGACCGTATTCTTTCAAAGTATGGCCGCACCCAGCAGCGTTGATAATCACAAAATCAACGCCAGTATTTTCAAAGCTATCAATCATTTGTCTTGCCAAAGCTTTCGCCTGTTCCGCTTGGCCTTGGTGTTCCGGCAAAGCAGCACAGCATCCCTGACTTTTCGGAATCACAACCTCGCAACCGTTAGCCGTTAAAACTCGCACAGTAGCCTCATTAACCGGCGAAAATAACAGTCGCTGCACGCAGCCTAAAATCACCCCGACTCGATAGCGTTTCTCCCCTTGTGCCGGAATTACCTCTGGTAAATTATCCCGGAAAGAATCGACAGTAACTTTCGGCAAAATTGATTCCATCGCAGCCAAGCGGGGAAATACTTTCTTCAGCAAACCTGTTTTGCGGACAAGTTTTGGCAGTCCTAATTTTTGATAAATAAACAGCGGTATCAGCAAAGGCCGCAATCTGTGAGGATAAGGGAAGAGATTAAAAATTAGAGTGCGAATTACATTGTCTGAAAAAGTGCGTTCCTGATTTCTGGCAACTTGGTGGCGAGTTGCGGAAATTAATTTATCGTATTGAACTCCAGAGGGACAAGCCGTTACACAGGCTAAACATCCCAAACAACTATCGAAATGCTGTGAGGTGGCTGCGTTTAAAGGTGCGTCGCCTTCGTTAATTGCATCCATTAAATAAATGCGGCCTCTGGGCGAATCCATTTCTTTCCCCAGTACGCGATAACTCGGACAAGTTGACAAGCAAAACCCGCAGTGCACGCAAGTATCGATTAATAGGGGATTCGGCGGATTATTAGCATCAAAACCCTGTAGTTCGGGATTTTGTAAATGGGGATTTTGTGCTAGAAAATTGCTTTCTTTAGCAGGTTTTAACTCGTCGCTGGGAACTTGAGATTTTTCTGAAGTTTGCATATATGGCAGAAGGAAGAGGGCAGAAGGAAGAAGGAAAAAGTAAGAGTGCAGAAGGAAGAAGGAAGAAGAAAAAAGGATTTAGTTATCGTCGCGAGAGAAGTCAGAAGCAATCGACCGCTTATATTTCTGCAATTAAGAAAATAACTTCCTAACAGTCAGGCGCGGTTGCTATGCTTAGCAAGCCTAAATCCATTAAGCAAACAAAAACTTCTCTTCTTTTCTCTTTATTCGCGGTCTAGCGCTAACGCGCCGCTTGGCTAATGTGCCTTCGCGGTTCGTTAAAAAACAAATTTAGTTAACAAAGGATTTAGACCGGGATGCAAGAAAAACAGAACTCCAGACTACCAATTTTAAACTAAATACCCCTTATAAAACGATGGGGACTCAAAAGATTTTCCGGGTCAAACTGCTGTTTAATCCGCTGCATTAAAGCGATCGCACTTCCAGTATAACCCCAAACATCTAACTGTTGCTTGATGTCGGTCGGCGCTGCTAAAACAGTCAGAAAACCACCTTTCGCTTCGCACCCTCTGCGTACCTGCAACAGCGTTTGGGCTGTCGCATTCTCAAACCGTAAAACCCCTAAACCGCTGCCTGCATGAATCCAAGCGTCCTGTACCGGCAATTCGTTAATTGCCGTTACAGCTTCCGAGGGTCTGATTCCTATTTTGCAAATAATGGCTGAGTAGTTGGCTCTATTCCCGATTATTTCTGGCAATCTTTGCCATAACTGATGCTCATCATTGTCGCCACAGATATTTGCTTGCAAACCCAACTTTTCGCCAACTTCGAGCAAGCGGGCTGATTGTTCTTTAACGCTCTCTGCGATACTTTGAAATCTTACTATCAATCCTTTGCCCTTTCCTAAACCTAATTGTGCTACTAAATCAGGTGACACCAAATCAACGGCTGTCGGAGTCAAAGCAGAAGACAATAAGATTTGAGTTGCTTGAGCTAAAGCATTAGTTTCCCCTGTCAGGACTACGGTTCCCGATGATTCAGGCAGCGGATAAACTCGGAAAGTTACTTGACTGATGACGCCCAAAGTGCCGTAAGCACCAGTAAACAGTTTCATCAAGTCGTAACCGGCGACATTTTTAACAACTCGACCTCCGGCTACGGCAATTTTACCGTCCGATCGCACAAAGGTAATTCCCAATAGCAAATCTCTCACCCCCCGATAGCGATGCCGCAAGGAACCCGCATCAGCAGTAGCGACAATGCCGCCCAAAGTTGCCTGTTGCGGATATGCTGGGTCGATCGGCAAAAATTGACCTGCTGCAGCTAAAATTTGTTGCAAATCCGCCAACTTCATCCCCGCTTCTGCCGTCACGGTTAAATCGCCCACAGCGTGCTGTACAAGTCGATTGAGGCGCGAAGTGCTGACAGCCACAAGCCTCGCTGCATCAGGAGATACCCTTAAATCCCCCTTCAAAAGACCCACTTTGAAAACATCTTGCTCCCCCCTTGTTAAGGGGGGGTGGGGGGGATGGGAGTCTAATTTTACTAAACCGCCCCAATCAAGTTTGCTGCCGCTACCACAAGGCAAGACTGCACAGCGATTTTGCCCAGCCCAAGCAATGACAGCCGCCAGTTCTTCCTGAGTATTCGGGTAAACGGTACAATCTATTTTCGTGTCGGGGGCAACTGCTTTTTCTACCCGTTCTTGCCAAAATAGCTCTGTATCTTGCCAGCGACAGATGCCAGCAGTCCCGACAATACTTTCTAATTCTTGTATGCTTACGTAATTTTCGGTAGAAAAAGATTTCATGAAGGTTATCAGACGCCCGGTAAAAAAAATTATCAAAACAGTGCCTAAAACCATTAAATATTAATACGGGCCCGATATTCAAAACATGAACAAAAAAATGTCTCAAAACCGAATTTCTCTGGGAATTACCGGTCTCAACGAAGTGATTGGCGGTGGCCTAATTTCTCAACGCTCTTATCTGGTGCGCGGCGGCCCGGGTACTGGTAAGACTACACTGGGCTTTCACTTTTTGGCTGCAGGTGTGGCTCTGGGAGAAACGCCCCTGTTTATTACTTTAGGAGAACCGGAAGCGCAATTGCGCGCCAATGCCGAAACTCTCGGTTTTGATATTGAAGCGATGGCGTTCCTCGATTTGAGCCCATCCTCAGAATTTTTTACAGAAGTTCAGACTTATGATATTTTCTCCCCCTCCGAGGTTGAGCGAGAACCGACTACACAAAAGATTATCGAGCGAGTCCAAGCTGTCAAGCCACAACGGGTGTTTTTGGACGCGATCACTCAATTTCGCTACTTAGCTGCGGATGAGTTTCAGTTTCGCAAACAAGTTTTGTCTTTTCTGCGGTTTTTGGTGGAAGGGGGGGCGACGGTGGTGTTCACCTCAGAAGGCACTTCAAGTGCTCCCGATGACGATTTGCAATTCATCAGCGACGGAGTAATTTACTTGGAACTGCGCCCTGAAGGACGCACTCTATCTGTTACCAAGCTGCGAGGCTCCAACTTCCGCAGCGGCCGCCATTCGCTGCGCCTGACTGAGGCTGGTATGGAGGTATTTCCGCGACTGCTTCCGGACAACTATCAACAGGATTTTGTTGCTGAAGCGATTTCTGCTGGGGTTCCTGAAATCGACGAACTACTGCACGGGGGACTCGAACGCGGGACTGTGACGGTGATTAGCGGGCCTAGCGGCGTGGGTAAAACGACGGTGGGGATTCAGTTTATGAAGGAAGCTGCAGGAAGGGGGGAGCGATCGGTAGTTTACATTTTTGAGGAGTCAAGTTCTACTCTACTGCAGCGCTGCCAATCAGTTAACATCCCGGTTGACGCGATGATTGGGCAAGGAAGTCTTTCCGTGATACCCGTGGAACCTTTGCTGTACTCGCCGGATCAGTTTGCTTGTATGGTACGCCAGGAGGTGGAGCACGAAAAGACGCGGATTGTGATGCTTGACAGTATTTCTGGCTATCAGCTTTCGATGCAGGGGCAAGATTTGGTGAACAATTTGCACGCTTTGTGTAAGTATCTGAAGAATATGGGAGTCACGGTTATCTTGATTAATGAGGTAGAAGCCATTAGCGGAGATTTTCGGCTGACCGAGATCGGGATTAGCTATTTGGCGGATAATCTTCTGTTTATACGTTATCTGGAGCGCCAACTGCATAATAGGACAGAAATCCGCAAGGCGATCGGAGTAATTAAAAAGCGAGTCAGCAATTTCGAGAGAACTCTGCGAGAACTCGAGATTACTCGCTACGGCATCAAAGTCAGCAAACCGATACGGGGGCTGCGCGGCATTTTGAGTTCGGCGCCGGTGTGGATTGAGGAGGAAGCCGATGAAGATTGAATCGGGGTTTATCCTGCTGTTTTTGGGCAATTGGAGCTAATTTTGCAGTCGTGAATCAAATTAGTAGGGTGCGCACCGCGCACCTCACCACTAGCCTCACTCCTGGAAAACTTAAATATATTGGTAAATTTGTGTATTTTTCGACTTTTATCGTAGTGTAGTTTTCACTTCTATGAAATACAGTAGGGGCAAAGGGCACGCGGCCGTGTCCTGTACCCCAGCATCTGTAATTCACTCAACTGAAAACCAATGTAATCCCTCGCCGAAAAGTAAGCTAATACCAGATAAAAAAAATCCAACTTTAGGCCACATCCCAATCCATCATATACAATCAGTCACTCCCCATTCTAAAATCTAAAATCTAAAATCTAAAATGGTATAACCCCTATTCAAAGGAAGCTGATAGATGACTGAAAACTCAATAATTTTAGCGGTTGACCGCAATCACCGAAACTTAGAACTCCTAGCACAATTTCTCAACACAGAAGGATACCAGATGATCGCAGCTTATACCTTTGAAGATGTTGCACAAGCTATCAGTCAGCCTGCTAGAATCGGTATGGCTTTAGTAGATATTTCTGGTTTCGACCGCCGGATTTGGGAGTGCTGCGAAAAACTGCGAAATCACCAAATTCCTTTTTTGATACTCTCGCCCAAACAAAGTGCTGCCATTCAGCACGAAAGCCTCTGCCACGGTGCTCGGAATATGTTGGTAAAACCTTTAATCGTTAGAGATTTGCTGGGAATTGTTCACAGCTTGCTAGGAGAACCGGCGTGAGTCAAATTTTATTGCTTGTCGAACAGAAAGAAAATCGCCGCCTGTTATTAGAATGGCTAGCAGTTTACTATGAGGTATTGTTGCCAAACTCAACAGATAATAGTGAGGATTTTTTACCATTTAATCAATCTTTTGACCTGGCGATAATTGACGGTATTTCTCTGAAACGCCACTGGCAATGGGTTGCAGCCCAAAAGCAGGCAGAAAACCCGGTATGCTTGCCTTTTCTTTTGATTACATCGCGATCGGATGTAGGAATGGCAACGCAATTTATTTGGCAAAGTATTGACGATTTGATTATCGCTCCGATCGAGAAGATAGAATTGCAAGCGCGGGTGGAGATTTTGCTGCGATCGCGCCAGTTGTCTTTAACTCTCAAATTGTCTCACGACCAGCTCGATCGCACTCTGCAAACAGCCCAAGAACTCAACGAGATGAAAACATCTTTGCTGTACATGATTGCCCACGACGTTCGCAATCCTTTGAATTTCATCATCGGCACTACACAACTTCTTAGCAAGTACAAGTTGACATTAACAGATGAGAAAACACAAGAACTTCTAGACAAAACTCAAGCAGCCGCAAAAGGCATAGATTTGTTATTAGATGATGTGCTGCTGCTGGGGCGTGTTGAGTCAGGAAAAACAGGCTTTTCCTTGCTACCCATAGATTTAGCAAAGTTTTGTAATGAGTTGGTAGGGGAATTTCATAGCAGCCTGAAGTTGAAACCTGAAAATGAGCGGGTAACGCTGATTTTTGTCAATCACTGTCAATCGGCGATGGCGTGTTTGGAGGTAAGCTTACTCCGGCGAATTCTGGGCAATTTGCTGTCCAATGCTATTAAGTATTCTCCCCCAAAGACTGAAGTAATCTTTGAATTAAAACTTACTGAAACCGAGGCTATTTTTTCGGTACAGGATGCAGGAATTGGCATACCTTTAGCAGACCAAGAACGGCTGTTTAATTCGTTTTACCGGGCTAAAAATGTCGGTCGAATTCCCGGTACTGGACTGGGGCTGAGCATTGTTAAAAAATGCGTGGACTTGCACGGTGGCGAAATTACTTTGATCAGTGCAGAAGGCGTCGGCAGTACATTTACAGTAAAGCTGCCGATCGCACAACCTGGAAAAAAGCAAATCTCGCCTGCAACGCCTTAAACTAGATGCAGGCATTATCTTAGGATATTCATCGATGAATTTGACGCCTGGGTGAGGCTGTACGTGGTAGTGTGACCATGAGATTTATCCTCAAAAAACTGAAGAAAACTCTCGCTATTTTACAATGCCAGAATTTGAAGAACCCTTAACAGCCGCTC
Source organism: Microcoleus harperi Pol14_C6 (assembly GCF_036701295.1). Lineage (NCBI taxonomy): Bacteria > Bacillati > Cyanobacteriota > Cyanophyceae > Oscillatoriales > Microcoleaceae > Microcoleus > Microcoleus harperi. The sequence continues at coordinate 22,193 of NZ_JAUBQN010000051.1, forward strand.
GTCAAGTGATAAAATTGAGCATCGTCGTTCTAGGAGCGATTGACGAGCGTGAGAATTGGCGATCGAGCTGCAACGAACGATCGCTATCGTAAAAAATGTTGAAGGCACCCAAAAATAATTAGATGCCATACAACACTTATCCCGAATTGCCAGACTTTATATTTCTGAAAAAAAGCGACCCAACAGCCGTCACATCTTAGATGATATGACGAGGATTTTAACACTTTAAAAATGGTCGCTCAACTCTTTTCTGAATTATTGTCGGACTACAATCAATCAAGAGTTGAAGAGCGATCGCCTGAGCTTTCAGGCTCAGAGTCCAACTGTTCAACTATTAATGGTTGAAACCTGATGTTTCCAGGTTCAACTGGCACTTTTCTCCACCAAGCTGGCAACAAGAGCAGCCAAAACTTACCCAAAGACACAGAACGCTGCTCGCGAACAAAAACCAAGGGGAGGAGAGCCGCAAGTCGTAAGACGGCTGAGAGGGCAAACACCCCTGGCAAGCCACCGAGATTGGTCAAAGTGGCGATAAAGCCACCAAGGGTGATTCCCATTGCCCCAGTGACACCAGGAACCGCCGCCGCGATCGCAAAGTATATCGACTGATTGCGTAGTGGTGTCACCGACATCATCAGATTACCGCTGCACAGGTCGATCGCCGCCCACGTGGCACCGCCGATGATGTGCAAAAGCGGGAACCACACCCATATAAAAATTGGAGCCGTTCCAGCTTCTAGCCAGAGCAGAGGGGTCAGAGCCACCAAGATTCCCACTATTATCATGATCGGGCGGTTCCCAACCCGGTCAGCCAGTTTGCCCCAAAAAACCAGCAGCAGTAAGTTAGCACCCGCTCCTAAGCTGTTGTAGAGCGTTACCACACTGACATCTATACTTAGGTTATCCAGCAGATAGAGGTTAAAGAAGGGAGCGCTGACGTTAACGGCAAAGCTCCATAGAGCAGAGTAAAGCAAAAACTTTAAAAAATTGGGTTCCTGCAGAAACCTAAAAATTGCCCCTATGGATGATTTTTCGCCTCTATCTGAATGCGTGACGTGTAGAAGCTTTGGGTTCACATCGGTCATAAAGAACTGACAACCTAGACTGATGATGCCAAGCACAATTCCTAAAACCAAGATGGCACTGTAACCTTGGAGCCTTCCACCGGGCCAGTTCGATACCACTAGAGCCAGCAACGGCACACCAATGAGATTAGTCAAGCTGACAGCACTATTGCGAAAGCCAAAATACCGCCCGCGCAACCGCTGAGGTACTAAAACCGCCAACCAGCTCAAGAAGGAAGCACGACCTAAAGATTCTAAGACTTGAGTTACCCAGATGATTGCCAATGTCAACTGCACTAGCTGATGTCCAGCGAGCTGAAATGAGCCTCCCAACCACATTGCTGGCACGAGAATCAGCCACAGCAGTCGCGACAGTCCGAAAATCCAGAGGGAATACCAGTGGCGGCTCTGCAGTCGGTCTCCTATATAAGCTCCGAACGGTTGGAGCAGATTTACCAGTTGAGGAATGGAGGCGAGCATACCAATTTCGACTGGGCCAGCCCCTAAATCCAGCAAGAAATTACTGAGCAACGCGCCGCCGATGATGCTGTAAAAAAGCGTAGCGAAGACACTCTCCAAAGTTAGTGCTCTGAGGCTTGACCGAGTTTCCGGTTTGGAAAGTTTTAGAGGCGGACTGGTCAGAAGTACCGTCTCTGGTAAGGCTATATCCTCTTGGATTTCCTGAAGAGGGAGAGGACTCGTTCTGTAATCTTCTTCTTGTGTTTCGAGCATACTGGATAGCCAATAGATGAGATGCTACGCAGCTTAATTGTATAATATAAGGTTAAGTATTTTAAGGAACACAGCCATAGATGCAAGCTAAAAATCATTTCTCTCAAAAGCCAAAAGAAAGATTACTTAAATAAATTAGAAAAAATAAGAATGCCCCAATTACCGAAATATTATTAATAATAATTATATAAATAGCTAAGTTTTTATATTTTTTCTGCGACAGTAGGTTACTGGACTCTTCAGGATGAACGCTCTAAAATAGAGAGCTTTTCAGATGGAAGAAGTCAAGGTAACTTTCGGAAACCCAGCTTTTATGATGAATAAAGGTTACTAAAAATGAGAGCCCAATCAAAGTTCTAAAGGAGCAAGAGCGTTAAACAAATTTTCTAGGATAAATCGCAGCAAAGATTGAGTTGCAAATATTAAACCTAATCGCGCTTGGGCGAGTTTTGGCTGTTCTATTTTAACTTCTCCCCAAATTCGGCACTGGCTGTAAAAAATCTGAAAGGCTTCGCTCAAACTATTGGCTAATTTGAAATAATTAACAGGTTTTTCGCGGTTTTTCACCTCAAAAGTAGGATATAAATTGTCTAGCACTGTTAACAGTTGCGATATTAAACGGCGTTCTGCTGGATGCACTAACCGCAGTCGATCGCCCTCGTCAATCCAAGGAATAGGATTTGGACTCGCTAGGGACCAAATTTGCGGCGCTGTAGTCACATCGGGTTGGGCGATCAAAATTATCCGATCGCGGTGGGCCATTCGCAGCAGGGAACAGCAGCGCGCGTGGCTGTACTGAATGGGAAACAGTCGATCGGCACAGACAACAGAATCTAATATTTTAGATCCTGAAACTGGAAGGTTCGTTTGAGCTAAACGCTGCAACCAGAAGGCTAAACCCGCATCAGTCAACTCCATCTCGATCGTTCCCCCCGGCGCTATTTTAACGGCGAAATCGGGGTAGCACAGCGGTTCGAGTGTTTCGGCCAACTCGGTCGCGATTGTCTGCGGTGTCTGCTGCCAAGTTTTAGCCAATTTCAGGGCGATCGCAGACACGTACAGCACCCGCGCGCTATCTTTACTTCGATTTAACGGAATTATTGCACCCTTCTCAATAAGCTTGTTATGGGCGGGCAGGATGCCCACCCCACAATCAAATTCACTCTTTGTGGAACAGGCATCTTGCCTGTTCTTGAAAAGGCTGCCACCTATGGGATTTAACGGAATTTGGGTCAGTGTTCCCTGCTGGGCGATCGCGCTTTGGAACATTGAAAGCAAGAAACACTTCACTGTAACTTCCGGGCACTGTGAGATCTTTGCTGTATCCATATCGGCTCATCCTACCGTAAAAGCAACGATAAACTGTGACCCCTTGCACTTTTCTTGTACGTTAAACTGCGGATGTCAGGGATAGTCGATCGCCTCCCCCGGACGGGGATAAATCGAATTAATCGGCTTTGTAGCGATTTTGGGGCTAAATATACAATTATTTCAGACAAATTTTTTGCTGATCTCTACCATTTTGATGTATTTTTTGCTACATTTAATTTTTCGGTAAAACACAGAAAAGTCAGCACAGTTAAGAAGCGTAGAAGCTCGATCGGGGGTTGGTTATCTCACTTTGTATCGCACTGCTGGCAGAAACTGTTTGTCTCACTATTAAATATATCCCAGAGCCTCACTTATGCAATCAACTTCCACACCTCTAGAGACTATCGATCGACCTTTTATTACTTGGCAGCGAATTATCGACTGGGCCCAGGAACACTACCGCTGCCGGACTTTTAGCAAAGACGAGCGGATTCCCGCAAGACCCGGACTGCTGTATTTAGTTCAGAAAGGTTCTGTGCGGCTCGTAGGCAGCGCTCAAGTTAGCGCTGCAGCGGCGAAGTCAAAATCCGCTGACAAAACTACAGAAGAAGCTTTTTTGGGCTTCGTCGGCGCCGGTCAGCCCTTTGAACTGGTTGCTCAGTCTCCTTTTACTCTCCAAGCTTACGCTCATGCCGATCAAACTCACGTAGTGTGGATGTACTGGCACGACTTGGATAATTGGCCTCACTTTCGTAGGGAAATTTTGGATGCGTTTCGCTACCAGCACCAGCGGAAACTTCTCTGGCTGAGCACTTTGGGACAGCGCCGGACGATCGACCGACTGTTGGGATTTCTCACTTTGTTGATCGAGGAGTTCGGCGAACCTTACGTAGGTGACGGCGAACCGGATGTGGTTCGGGGCTACCGCCTGCCTTGGGCCTTGACTCACGCTCAAATTGGTAGCGCCATCGGCTCAACGCGGGTGACGGTGACGCGGCTTATGGGTAAGTTGCGATCGAAAGGTTTGATTAATACTGAGGATGATAATTTAATCTGTTTGCCGGCTAAGTCTAACCCCCAAAAGACAACAAACCAACAGCAGGACTTAGAAGATTCTCTGGAAGATTCTCTGGAAGATTCCCTGGAAGATGAAGATTCCCTAGAAGATGAAGATTCTCTCGAAGAATCTGCATAAAATCCTGCGGTAAATTGCCAACAAACAGCTCGTCACTATTAGTTTTGGGCAGTCGCGCTCGATCGCTCGACAGTGTACGATGAATTGTGTAAACTTTTCCCGTTCTCGAAAGGTGCGACTGACAATGACCGATGACAAGCAAAAATCTTCAATCTCGAACAATCAGCAACGGTTGGTATTCTGCGACTTTGACGGCACGATAACCGTTGAAGAAACTTTTGTGGCAATGCTCAAGCATTTCGCACCGGAATTGTCGTCTCAACTAATGCCTGAAATATACGCTAGAAGGCTGAGTTTGCGATCGGGAGTGCGGCAGTTACTAGAGTCTATTCCCTCTGAATGTTACGGGGAAATTGTAGAATTTTCTAGGGGAAGGCTGATGCGGCCGGGATTGTTGGAATTGCTGGATTTTTTGGACGAGAAAAAGGTAGATTTTGCGATCGTGTCCGGCGGTCTTCGGATTATGGTAGAGACGGTAATGGGCGATTTGGTAAACCGGGCGAGCGTTATTTACGCTGTGGATGTGGACGCTAGCGGCCCTCGGTTGCAAGTCAATTCTGAGTTGGAAGGAGATGAGGAATTGGTGTCTAAGGTGCGGGTGATGGCGCAGCACCCGGCCGAAGAACAGGTGGCGATTGGAGATTCGCTGACGGATTTTAATATGGCTTTGCAGGCTTCGTCGGTGTTTGCGCGCGATCGGCTTGCCGAGTATCTAGACGAACAGCAAAAGCCTTATACTAAATGGGATAATTTTTTTGATATCTTGGAAAGTTTGTCCCAGAAATGGAATTGAAACTATAGCCTTTCTCAAGAAAAGCTATGTGTGTATTGGTAAACTGTGCACAGCCAACCCTACGTTTATATAAGCCAGGGCAATTCTTATTAACTCACATCTTGCACCATTGTCAATAAGCCTTTCACGAGGGGGCAGGATGCCCACCACACAAGAAAATTTACTCTTTGTGGAACAGGCCGGAAAGCCTGTTCTTGAGAATGGTGCAAAATGTCACTATTAACCTACAAAGTACATAAAAAACTGAGGAATTATAAAGAATGAGTGGCGATTTGAGATCGGATTTAATTGCAGCAGCCAAACATTTTTACGATCGCGGTTGGATGGTTGGGACTGCTGGCAATCTTTCAGCCCGCTTACCAGATGGCAGTTTTTGGATTACTGCTAGCGGCCGCGCCAAAGGGCAGTTAACTGAACAAGATTTTATCAGAATGAACTCAGACGGCGCAATTGTCGAGCAACCTGTTGCCGACAGCCGCCCTTCGGCTGAAACCAGCATTCATTTAGCTATTTACAATTGTTTTCCAAACGCCAAAGCTTGCTATCACGTCCACTCCATCGAGGCAAATTTAGTTTCTCGGCTAACAGCAGGAGATGCAGTGCCTTTACCCGCGATCGAAATAGTGAAAGGGTTGGGGGTCTGGGAGGAAAACCCGCAAGTGTCTATACCCCTCTTTACAAATTATTTAGAAGTCCCTAAGATAGCCAAGAAAATTTGCGAATTCTTTGCCATTTGTGCGCCCTCTGTACCCGCTTTGTTAATTCGCGATCACGGCATCACAGTCTGGGCAGACTCGCCAGCCGCTGCCTACAATTACGTAGAAATTGTAGAATACATTTTTCGCTATACGATCGCAGCCCACCAATTAAATTTAGATGTGAGATTTTAGAGTAGAGATTGAGCGGTGCATAAATTCGGAGCCTTGGGAATTTGAGATTAGGAAACGAGCAAACATCGAGAAGAGACAACAATTATGGCTAAATATACGAGAATTTTATCCCTAGATGGAGGCGGAATTAGAGGGATTATCCCCGCGCAAATTTTAGTTAGCGTTGAGTCAAAGCTGCAACAAAAAAGCGGCAACCCAGAGGCGAGAATAGCTGACTATTTTGATTTAATCGCGGGAACAAGTGCGGGAGGAATTTTAACTTGCATCTATTTGTGTCCCGATGCCGACGAAAATCCCACCCGGCCTCGGTGGTCGGCCCAAGACGCTGTTAATTTTTCGATTAAGAGCGGCCGCGACGTTTTTAAGAGTTCATTTTGGCAAAAACTCAGATCTATAGACGGTTTGATAGATGAGAAATATGTGAGCGATCGTTTAGAAAAATTATTTTTGGAAAACTTTAGAGATTGCCAACTCAGCCAACTGCTGAAACCGTGTTTAATTTCCAGCTACGATGTCGAAAGGAGAAAAGCTCACTTTTTCGATAAAATAGATGCTCAACAATCTCCAGCAGAAGACTATTTTATTAGAGATATCGCCAGAGCCACATCTGCCGCTCCCTCTTATTTTGAACTTCCCAAAATCTACTCTTTGACCAACGAATCCTACGCTTTAATTGACGGGGGAGTATTCGCAAACAATCCGGCACTTTGTGCATATGCAGAAGTTAGAAATAAATTCCGAATTCCCGACGCTCGCCCCGACAAAGGCCCAACAGCACAAGATATGGTAATTTTATCACTCGGAACGGGACAAGCTCAGAAAAAATTCCCCTACGAAGAAGTAAAAAATTGGGGTCAAGTTGAGTGGGTTGAGCCTTTAATTAATATCATGATGACGGGAGTTGCGGAAACTGTAAATTATCAACTAATTCAAATTTATGATGCGGTTGAAAGACCGAATCAATATTTGAGAATTACTCCCGATTTGAGCCACGAACAAACGCTGCCCATTGATGATGCCTCGGAAGAGAAAATATCAGACCTGCTGAGAATTGGCAAGGATCAAGCCGACAAGAATAATGAAGAGTTGGATAAGTTTATCGACTTATTACTTGCGGAGTAGTCCTAGGGTTTTAGATTTGAGATTTTAGATTGGGAAATGAGTGATGATTACCACAGAATCAATCACTGCCAATCTAAAGTCTCAAATGGTATAGCGCACCAACCGCAGGGCAGGCAGACTGAAAATATATGTTGACAAATCGTGCAATAATTGCTGTAGGATTGCCAAAAATCAGTAGGTGGCAGTGCTTCGCCCTGTTTGCAATTAATCGCGAGCCCTCAGTCATTGGTTAAAAAACACCAAGAAAAGCACGATCGACATTTAGATGAAACCTTCAATAACAGGTGGTTTCAGCGTTTTTTTGTGACGTTGTTCCTGGGTGGCCAAGTGCTGCTACGCATACTCCAAGGCAAAATTGACCACCGCAAAATCATGGAACATTTAGTAACAGTAGGCCTGGATTCTTTCCGATCCGTGCTGCTAATAGCCTTGTTTGGGGGCATGATTTTTACCTTTCAATCCGCCCGAGAATTGGTTCGCTTTGGGGCGGTTGAGGCGGTGGGAGGTCCTTTTGCTGTGGCATTTTGTGGGGAATTAGCACCGCTTTTAACGGGGGGCGTGGTGGCGGGACAAGTAGGTTCAGCCTTTGCGGCGGAGATAGGAGAAATGCAGGTGACGGAACAAATAGACGCCCTGTATATGTTAAGAACAAATCCGGTTGATTATTTAGTAGTGCCGAGGGTTATAGCTTGCTGCATCATGCTGCCGATTTTAACAATTTTTGCGGTAGCGGTGGGGATTTTGGGCGGGCTATTGGTAGCGGTTAATTTTTATAATTTGGAACCGTCGGTATTTTTGGAATCAGTGCGGACTTTTTTGGCGCCTTGGGATTTAGTAACTGTGGCGATTAAAAGTTTTATTTTTGGGTTGATAATTGCCCTTGTCGGTTGCGGTTGGGGATTGACGACGGTGGGCGGAGGGAAAGGAGTAGGCCAAGCTGCCACGGCGGCGGTGGTAACTTCTTGGGTGTTGATTTTTATGGCGGATTTATGTTTATCGCTGTTGATGTCTCAGGAGTTGGGGATTCCTAGAACTTGATAATCTTGGCGATTATAGCAGGAGTCAGGAGTCAAGATGCTTAAATATTAAGGGTTTGAACAATCATCAACGCCCTACGCCACCAAGGATCGTGCTATAAAAAAATTAACATGAAGATTTTTTAAACCGCAGATGAACGCAAATAAACGCTGATAAAATTGCATCAGCGTTCATCTGTTTTCATCCGCTGATATCTGCGGTTTAAAACTCTCAACTTGAGATTTTAGATTGGAGAAAGGAGGGCGATACACTCGAATTGCCTCGATTGGAACTTTCCCATCTGTTTCGGGGACGATTTCAAGGGTGTGTTTGGAGTTGCTCAAATTCTGAGCTAATGTTGTAGAATACTCGCGGCTTGAATCTGCAATTTGTGGCGGAACGTATGAATCCACAAACATTGGTCTCACCTGCCAGGAAATCTCAAAGCCTTTAGGCGTAGGTTTTTTAGAGTATTCATAAGAATTTTTAAGCCACCAGTTTCTCGGTTCAATCACGATGCGGCCGGAGTTTGAGACAAACATTTGGTCATTTGTACCGCTGCCGTCGTAACCTGTTTTAGAACCTACAACGTCAAATTTAAACTTGCTGGCGTCGCTGTTAATCTCAGTAATTACGGCTTTCCAATCTTCGACGATTAGCGGTTTTTGGCTAGATACTTGGATGATTGCCGGCCAAGGAACGCCAGGACTAGCGCTAGGTCTGGTGATACTGTAAAGTTCAGGAAATTCTGAGGGTTTTTTGCCGTCGATCGCAATTCTAGCAGAAATTGCCTTGCCGTTGAAGGTTTTATCGGCGATCGCATCTATTCTATTTCCTTCAAATTCTAAAACCAACTTGCCATCTTGCCATTTAACATCACTGCCAACCGTATAGGTTTTCACTAAATCCTGCGGCGGTTGAGGAGAATTTGGCTTGTATCGCAGATGCGGCTTTATGAGAGCAGCTAGGAGAAAATTTCCCCAATCGTTGAGGTGAACGCTGTCGCTCAATAGCTGTTTTGGCTGCAAGCGATTGTCTTTCAAATACCGCATCCAAGGTTCGCGAATTTCGGCGATTTCGCAGCCGTATTTATCAGCTAACTCAGGCAGCCATTTAGTAGAATGAGTGTTGTGCCATTCGTATCTTTTGACTTCTTCTGGATCGTCGCTGTTACCTGTCGGCAGCCACTGGATGTGGTCTGAATGCAAGAGTATTTCGCTAGCAGTGCGGCTGCGGACATTGGCAATTATGGCTTCGTAATCTTCACCACCTCCGTAGACGTGAAAAATTAGCAAGTCTGGATAAAAAGGATACAAATCGTGTTCGCTGGGACGGATTAAAATTGGTGCGGAAAATCCTCCTATTGCCCGATTTTCCACAATCAAATCTGCATTGGGAAATCGCTTTTTCAAATCCTTCACTACATCTTTCCACCAATCTTGTTCTGTGATGGATTGACCGTAGAATAGAATACGTACTTGGCGGCGGTCTGTTGGAGTGCTAGCCGCAAGTAGCCCCATCGTCCTTTGAATCCTCGCTCCAAAAGTAGTATTATTTGCAATAGGAGCAGGTGGGGGGAATGGCGTATCGGCAGCTATTTTTTTGATGAGCGGAACTAACAGAAAGATCAGACACAAAAAAAACAGCCACAAGTAGCGATAAATCTTGGATTGTCTGCTATTTCCTTGGTGTTTTGCCATTGTTTGATTTTTCCCTGTCCGTTTCACTTCGATCGAGGCGACTGTGGGATGAATGCTACGCCTCTATCAGTAGCTGTAGCGTGCTTGTGGGCCGACCTCACGAGTAGCTGTAGTTTAGCCTGTATGGAAATATATTACCAAATTGAGCGCGACAAAAAGTGATATAATGCCTGCTAATTAATTGCAGGAGATCGATCGCACGTCAAATGGATTACAAAACAGCCCGCAGTTTTCTGATCGACCAAGGAACCGCTCTGGAAACCAAGAAAAATCCCGACGCCTTCCTGATGCGTCTCAAACAAGGTCAACCGCCCGTACCCGGACAGGTGACATCGATTTTATTAGCTTTAAAAATATTGTTTGACGGGCTGCAAGAATCTCCAATGCTCGATCGACAATTAATCTCGGCACTGCATTTACTGTCAGTAGAAGGTTTGCAGCAATTTGAAGCTGGCCTCCGCAGAGGAGTTTCTTGGCCACCGCTGCTCAAGGAAGACTTAAACCGAATTGCGATCGCAGTCAAGAATATCTTTTCCGGCGTTTGGCAATAATTACCTCGCCAACCACCAATCCCGATACCCACCGCCAGCCGACTTAATCTTTTTTATACATTTTTTTCCTACAATTATTTGTAAAATTTTATGTTAATCTTGCTACATTTACCCTCGAATTGTGGCATCTTAATATAATAATTCGGTTCTAACCAGCAATGGGAGAAATTACTCATGAACGCAGAAGAAAAAGCTAGACAACTAATTGCACGAGAAAGGCAGCATAGCGAACACTTGCACGACTCTATGCTCAACCGTTCCTCCCACGAGCTAGAAACACCTAGCGAAGGAATTGCTGAAGAAAAAGCCCGAGAATTAATGGCTCAAGAAAGGCAGCACAACGAACACCTGCACGACTCTATGTTAAGCCGTTCATCCCAAGAGGTAGAGGCATCGATCGCACCCGATGACACTAACAAATAAATTTTGTTAACACAAAACTTACGGACACACACCAAAGGAACCTGGTTTTTATACCATTTTTCATACCATGACAAAGGGCTGTAAAAATGTTTTTGTATAAACAACCAGGTTTCAGCGTCCCGGAAGAGTTTTTTACAGAAAAACTCTACTCAAATCGAGGAAGATGGTAGGTGCAATCAAAACAGCCCGTGCTGGGTTGACAGCCACTATCACAAATCTCCATGCGCCATATATAGCAATAGAAAATGCCAAGTTCTACAGCTCGCGAAAGCTTTCGAGGGATGCCAAAAGACTTGGCAGTCCCGCCAGGGTAGCAGACACCAAAGCCTCATCTTTGTAAACTCGCGATCGGAGAATACGGGTACTTTTAGATGCAGAGGTTAAAGATCCTCGCCGTTGGGAATTTCCGGTTTCAACCAGCCCTAAATTTTTTGTTTCTCGCGTCACGCAAAACATAGCAGTATCCTCTAAGTATCGTCAATTAATCCCTAAAATATGCCCGTAAAATTTCTCACGGCTTGCTGTATATTTCTATTATTACTCAGATAGGTTACAGAGATAAAACCATGAAATAATTATTCACGATAGCTAGGGATCAACTTAAACAGCTTAACAACTTTTATTAATTTGTTACACGGCGCACGTTTGTTTCAGCCGATCGCCCACGACGACATAGACACCAGGCAGCAAAAGCAAAATCACCGATTTCACAACAGGAACCCGGATCAATGATGCTAACTCTTAGTGCAGCAACACTTATAAGTCAAATCAGGCCGACTGTCGAAATCTTGCGCGACGGAGACTACCGCTACCGAGACTCCTTTGCGATCGATCGACCTTTCAGAGAAATCCAATTTCGCAAACAAGACAGATACATCACCGGCAGCGATTCAGACAAACGCACGGGCAAAAGTTACTGCTTCCGGGGAATCCCCCAGCAGAACAATATTATTAACCTCACGGTAGCGATCGAAGTTTCCCCAAAAACAGCACAGAAAACCGAGTGGAAATTAGCACCGCGCAACCCCATTAATTTCGACAGGCTTTATCCGCTGCAAGCTGGACCGGGATTAGAATTGTACAAATGTTTGACAGCATTTTTACCCAAATTGAAGGAGTAATTACTCCTTACTTGTTAGTGGTAATTTATTAATTCCTTTGGCTTGTTAATCACCAATAAAATTCGTTAAGCTGTTGTGCATTTAAGTTGTATTGTTCGGGCGGCGAGACGCCCACTCCACCATAATTGTTTATCAAAGTTGACTGTAAAATTTAGATGCACCTCAGATTAACAGTTAACAGTTATCACTCAACTGTCAACAGCCAACATTTAACTCCCTAAGAACCAGCATTTTCCAATTCTTCCCGCAGCATTTCCCGGTAGACTTTCGGCAAACGAGAAGTCATAGAATTGTTCTCAATTCCATATCCCAAACTCGTCCAAGTTCCCGAAAGCATCCGCAATACGTCAATTAATCTTTCCTGCCGCAACATCTCAGGAATATCAGCTTTCCAAAACTTTCGATCGCTCAACCAAGCATAAACCACAGCATCCTGATCTTCTGGTTCAAAACTGTAATCTTCCCAGAATAAAAAATTAGCACGACGCGCCTGATAGCGCTTAGCCTTCTCCTTCCAAGTCGTAGTCAGAAATTGATACCTGCCCGCTGCCGTAGTACACTTGCCTCGATTCGGGCCATTAACAATCTTCACGCACCAGTCAGGATGGCGGCTCAAATCTAATATATATTTGCCACCGTAAACAACGTGATAAGGTCGAGCAACATTCGACTCGCTAGCAGAAATAGTTCGCATCAGCGCCCGAATGTAAGGATCGCCGGTTTTCATAGCCAGCGGCGGCAATTTGCCCACCCCGCTTACCGACTGCGACAACTGCTGATTTCCCCGCAAACTGTCAACCACAAAAACACCGCCGCCAATCACAGCGCCGATTAAAAGTATAAATCCGAGGATTTGAATCTCCGATCGCCTCAGCAAACCTCTTTTTCGACGGCCGAATTTCTCAGCTTCTAGCCAAGTCATTTCCATTTCCGAAATTTCGGCTAATTTTCGAGCCACCCGCATCCGGCGCACGCGAAAATCGTATTGATATAGGGGAGCCGCTAACAGCGTTAAACTCGATAAAACCCCCGCCAATTTGCTCAGCCAGAAATCTAATTCACCGGCTATGGCAACATTTGTCAGAGTAGATATTCCTGTTAATAACTGGGCGGGATCGATCGATCGCGCTGGCCAATAAAAAATCGCAAGTTGGACCAACAGCGACAGATTAAATGCAAAAAAAATCACTACAACAGCATTCAAGCCTTCTCGCAAGTGCGATCGAATACCAGTGTGCCTGCGCTTGAACTTGCGCGCAACGCGAAAGCGCCCCGGCAGCATAATTAGTAAGGGATTTAAGATCTTGACTGCGAACAAGTGAAACACAAAAAACACAGGCAATTGAATCAGCCAAGCCGCCAGCAGTAGAGTCAGAAAGCGGATATCGTCGCTGACCAAAGGAATACCCCTGCGAAGGAAAAAACTAAAACTCTGAGCGAGAGCAAATGCCCTTAACCACGAAATCGGATAGGGGAACCAAGCTGGCCACTTGAGAGTTTTCATGCTGAGAGAGGGAAAATTTAACGGCGAATCGTAAAACTATTAAGATTTTGCCAGATTTGGCGATCGGAAAATTGGTGTAGGGTGCGTCAGCCCCCATCTTTGACTCAAATCAAAGTGTTTTTTGTCTGACGCACCGAACCCAAGCGAGGCTAATTCAATCAAATCACACTGGCAAACAACTCCTCAAAACTCTTTTGCGGAGCCTCCGACTTCGCCACAATTTCCACAACCTTGTTGCGAGAAGTCGGCTGAAACAGCGCCTCCACGCACACTTGGGCTACCTTGGTGCGGGGAATGCTGCTCTCAAACATTTTGTCCGCACCAGTCATGACGATCGCATCTGAATTATCCTCATTTTTGAGACCGCCCGGACGGACGATCGTATAAGTTAGACCGCTTTTTTGCAAATACTCCTCGGCTTGCTTCTTCCAAACCAGAATCAGCCAGAACAAATTCAGCGGGTGAAAAAACTGAGAGACGCACAGAGAAGTCACCAGCACAAAATGCTCAATGCCCTTAGCCTTAGCTGCATCCACCAAATTTTTAGTACCTTCAAAATCCACCTTGTAAGGTGCTGTCGGGTCAAAACCAGGGGCCGCCCCTGTCGCACACAGCAATACCGTACTATCGCCGATGGCATCGCCCAGGGAAGTCGCATTTAATACATCTCCAGTCACTAACTCAGCCTCCGGTGGTAAAATTTGTCTAGCTGTGTCTAGATTTCGGACTAAGGCGCGCACGGGAATACCTCGCTTGACTAATTCTGCGACGATGCGGCGGCCAGTCTGACCTGTGGCTCCTGCTACAAATGCTTTCATAAGTCGAGTTATGCTGAATTAGGGTAAGTTTTGTTACTATCAATTTCTCAATTGTAGGGAGGAAACTCCCTTAACACATCCCCAACCGGATCGATTGGCGTGTATAACAGGAGAGCATACGATGAAGCAGGATTCCGCTGAATATCAAACTTTTGAAGCTTCTGACGAAAATTACTACCCAGATGCGAGTTTCCGACAGCCGGAAAGTCAAAGCGCGGATGCAGGAGAGGAAGTTGAGCCGATTTGGTTTCACACGCATTTTGAAGACAGCATGGAGATGTACGCCGATGCGGAGACGGTGGCAAAGCATTTGAACAACCACAAGACTTGGTTTTGCCAGTGCGCTTCGCCGATGAAGGCCCAGCCGCTCGGAGAAAACGGCTACGATTTATTAATCGGGCGTTTTGGGGCTTTCGGCTACCGTGTTGAAGCGAGAATTGGTTTAGAGTTGCTGCCGCCTGACGCTGAAGGCTGCTATTTAATTAAGACTATTCCGGTTCCGGATTATACCTCGCCTGGGTATGAAGTGGATTTTCGATCGGCGATGAAGCTAGTGGAGATACCATCTCAGGAGTTTGCCGCCGATTGGCCGAGATCGGAACGTGCTAAGCTGCCGCCTGCGATTACCAGCGCTACGTGGAAGCTGGATTTGGCTGTGGGGGTTTGCTTTCCCAAGTTTATTCGATCGATGTCTCAGCCTTTGATAGAAAAAACTGGCGATGCGCTTTTGGAAAAAATTATCAAACAAGTTAACCGGCGCTTGACTTATAAAACTCAGCTTGTTTTTCACGAAAGTTTGGGCATTCCTTTTCCGAAAAATCCTAAGAAACATTAGAAACATTAACAATACTTGCGCTCTGACTCACATTTGTAGGGTGCGCACTGCGCGCCTTACCCTTAAGTGCGAGCGTAATAACTCATACCATTGTAGATTTTCGACTTCGATGTGAGGGATCAGTCGCACAATTTTAGATTAAATTATTGGGAATAACTGATTGTGTATGGGTTGGGATCACGGGCATACAGTTGCTTTTTTGAAACTGATATCACTGTCTCCGGGTGCTCCATGCGCGCCTTATGCCTATGTTTTTGAATACAACACTTGCTCGATCAGTTAATCCAAATAACCAATTTATTGCTAATAAAATTTAAGGGTAAGGTCATGATTGCATTTGACATATAGCAATCCTAAATCAATTGTAAAATATATGGTTTCACCAATCCTGATTAACTTGGTATTAATTTAGGCTTTTT
>NZ_JAUBQN010000100.1:0-2860 GCF_036701295.1 Microcoleus harperi Pol14_C6
GCTGCCTATCTTTTTTGAGCACACATTGGCTCAATCCTTACCAACTCTGGGTTTGAGCCTGTTTGTCACCCCCCCAGCCAGGGAAGAAAAGATGTTGAAGCAGCTAAAAGGTTTAGGCCTTATGTTGTGTATCGACGACTTTGGCACGGGCTACTCTTCTTTAAGCCGCTTACACGAGTTTCCCATTGATACCTTAAAGATTGACCGGTCTTTTGTCAGCCGCATTGGATCAGACAACAGCGGCGTAGAAATTATCCAGACAATTGTAACGCTGGCTCGCAGCCGAGGTATGGATATCGTGGCAGAAGGCATAGAAACACCAACACAACTACAGAAACTGCGAGAGTTGGGGTGTGAGTTGGGGCAAGGATATTTATTTTCTAAGCCTGTAGATAGCGAAAAGGCAACCGAACTATTAGGCTTAAAAGTAGGGGTAGTAAGCTGGCCTGCCATCTAGTTTGGCACGATAAATTTTATGAATCTCTTATGGGAAAGGCCCAAAAGCCTACTCTCCTTATACATTTCTCTCTAATCTCAAGTAGGAATTTGCCAATGCTAGGGCCTTGAATTATTCTGGGATGACAAAGAGGTCGAGCGAATTTGGCAATTCTATAGATATGGTTTTTGGTTGAGTAATTGTTTGTACCATATTTAATTACAGGCTTTTTCAGGTAGAAGTCGGCAACAAGAAAAAAGTTAAAGTTTGATGGTTTTTACATATTGTACCATTCTCAAGAACGGGCATCTTGCCCGTCCCACAAGAGATTAATTTTTTTGTGGAACAGGCATCTTGCCTGTTTATAAAAGGATTATTGAGAATGCTGCAACATCTCAGATGATTTTTACCTATTGTACCAATGCCGATCGAGGACTCTCGCATGGGGTGGGATGGGTTTACGAGATTGTGTGTTTTAGGCAATTATTATCGGTCAACCCGCCCCTAGAAATTTTTGACAATCGTGCAATATGTTTGATGCTTTCTACAACTGTCCGAAACCTTTTTTAGGCTTATCTTTTTTCTTTTTCTTCTTCTGCTGGGCCATATAGCCGCGGGAACCGGGCTGCATTCCGGGACCACCCATTCCGGGCATTCCCGGCATTCCCGGCAATCCTCCCATTCCTGTAAAGTTGCCTTGACTCATTTGCTGCATCATGGTACGCATTTTCTGGAAATCGCTGACCAGCTTAGTTACGTCGTTTTCTGCGTAGCCGGCACCTTTTCCGATGCGGCGGCGGCGGGATGGAGAACTTGCTAAAAGTTCGGGATTGCGGCGTTCTTCAACTGTCATGGAATTAATCATGGCTTCGGTGCGTTTTAGCTGCACTTCTCCCTGCCGCATTTGTTCGTCTGAGAGTTTGTTCATCCCCGGAATCATTTTCATGATGCCGCCGAGGGAACCCATGTTTTTTAACAGTCTGGTTTGCTTGAGAAAGTCGGTAAAGTCAAACTTTGCCGTGAGCATTTTCTCTTGCATTTTTTCGGCATCGGCGATGTCGAATTCTTCTTGCGCTTTTTCTACTAGCGTCAAGACATCGCCCATGCCAAGTATTCTCGATGCCATGCGATCGGGATAAAATGGTTGCAACGCTTCCACTTTTTCGCCTACGCCGACAAATTTAATCGGCGCGCCGGATATTTGCCGCACTGATAGGGCTGCACCGCCGCGGCTGTCGCCATCTAATTTGGTTAAGATTGCGCCGGTAATGCCGATTTGTTCGTGAAAGGTGCGGGTTAAATTTGCTGCTTCTTGGCCGGTCATGGCATCAACAACTAACAACGTTTCGTGGGGTTGTACTGTTTGTTTGATGCGGCCCAATTCTGCCATCATGTCTTGGTCGATTTGCAGGCGGCCGGCTGTATCGACGATGATGGTATCAATGCCGATTTGTTTGCCGTGTTCGATGCCTTGGCGGGCAATTTCTACGGGGTCAATGTCTTTGCCTAATTCAAATACTGGTACGTCGATTTGTTTGCCGAGTGTGAGCAATTGGTCGATCGCGGCTGGTCGATAAATGTCGGTTGCGACTAGCAGTGCGGTACGATTTTGTTTGCGGAGGTGCAGCGCTAGTTTGGCGGTAGCTGTGGTTTTCCCGGTTCCTTGCAAACCAGCCATCAGGATAACTGTGGGCCCGGAGTCTGCGGTGGCGAGGGGTACGTTGGTTTCCCCCATGACGCGCACGAGTTCGTCGTGGACGATTTTGATGAATTGTTGGTCGGGACGGACGCCTGAGACGACTTCTGCGCCTTGTGCTTTTGCCGCTACCTCTCCGATGAAGTTTTTGACGACTTGGAGGTTGACATCGGCTTCCAGGAGGGCGCGGCGCACTTCTTTGAGGGCGTCTTGGATGTTGGACTCGGAGATTTTATTCTGTCCGCGCAGTTTTTTCCAGGTGGATTCGAGTCGATCGGCGAGGGCTTCAAACATAGGGCATTGTTGGCTAGTCAGTCTTTTTAATTTTAAGGCTAAATGCGGATGTTTGGATTAATGTTTTGCTAATTTTTGAATAATCCTTTCAGGGCGGGCTAGGAGCAACGGCCCACAAGAAAATTCATCTATTGTGGAACAGGCATCTTGCCTGTTATTAAAACTGCTGCCACAAAATTCATCTATTGTGGAACAGGCATCTTGCCTGTTATTAAAACTGTTGCCCTAAAATTCATCTATTGTGGAACAGGCAAGATGCCTGTTCCTAAAACTGCTATAAGATGTTAGTTTTTACATATTCTGCGATCGCTGGTTGGACTGTGAAGAGGGTGCGATCGCCCTTTGGGACTTTTTCGATTAATGGGACTTAAACAAAATTTAAGCCCAAATAAAGCCCAAACTGGCTTTGTGAGCAGCAAATACGTCCATATTTT
>NZ_JAUBQN010000052.1:0-35897 GCF_036701295.1 Microcoleus harperi Pol14_C6
CAAAAAAATATGGACGTATTTGCTGCTCACAAAGCCAGTTTGGGCTTTATTTGGGCTTAAATTTTGTTTAAGTCCCATTAAGAGAATCGTCCGCTAAAACAGAGTAGGAGAATTTCCGCTACGATCGAGAGTAGATAGGCTAGCACCAGATAAAATAAAGTAAAAATTCCATCCGCACTACCCGTTGAGATGGCTGCGAGCTCTCGGTTCAAAAGTGGAGATTTTGCTACCTTGGCATTTGCGGGGGGAAATGGCTACAGAAATTCAAAATACTTGGAATTTATACAAATAGAAAGACAGAAATCGACGACAGCCGATCGATCTATTGTGGAAAACTTGCCCTTTTCTGGGGAAAACCCCCGTTTTCCTGTGGAAAACTGCAACTAAATTAAGTGCGATCGCTCTAATTCCCTCCATAGCATTTAAAAAATTAGAGGAATTGCGATCGCAAAAACCGCCTTCCTCCTTCATCCCTCAACCTGCTGTTTGCTGGAGATACAGCCTAAATATTTCCTCCTTCACATCCATCCTCTTCCAGCTTCAGTCTATCCGTTACATCCTTTAAATCCGTTAGACTCATCCGTTACCGAACTTCACGCTTAACTTCTTCCTTCTCTCCAGAATCGTAGCTAATTTGGTCGGAATGGTAAGCCGGCGGCTCAACGTGAATTAAGATGCGTACAGGGCTGAAACGTTCTTCCAAACGGGCTTCTACTTCTTCTGTAATCCGGTGAGCTGTTTCTACATCCACAGCATCCACAATCATGTGCATATCAATAAATACTTGACGCCCTACAACGCCACGGGAGGCGATCGAGTGACAGTTGACAACCCCCGGTACATCGATCGCGATCGCGTGAATAACTTCCGGTGCGATCGCCATTTCATCCACCAACCAAGGCAGATTTTCCCTTAAAACCTTCCAACCGCTGCTAAATACCAAAACAGCCACAGGAAAAGACAAAAACACATCCAAGGATTGTAATTGAGGTATATTCCAAACCTGGCCTTGCCAAACACCAATCAACCCGCCGATGACCATAATTGTCACCCAAACATCGCTCATCGTGTGCTGGGCGTCAGCCACTAAAATCGCGCTACCGAGACGTTTGCCAACACTGCGCTCGTAAAAAGTGACAAAAATATTAATCCCCAGTACAATCAGCAAAATCCACAGTTCGTTTGGGGATATTTTGACAACTTTACCGCCGTTAATCAGCCTTTGGACAGCACCGCTGAGAATTTCAAAACAGGCGATTCCCAGAAAAGCAGCAATTCCCAGAGCTCCGAGAGCATCAAATTTTTGGTGTCCGTAGGGATGATCGCGATCGGGCTGCGGATTGGCATAATGATTAGTTACCAATCCTAAAATATTATTAGCGCTGTCCGTGACGCTGTGCAAAGCATCTGCCAGCAAACTGAGGGAACCAGTCAGCCATCCCACGGCTGCTTTAATTGCCATCACCAGCAAATTTAGCAATAAGGTAATTATTAAAACCTTGCGGACTTCGGAACGGTTATCGGCAACCATAAAATCTCCTCGCTCGGCCGTCAATTTTTCTGGCTTCTAGTTTAAAGCTTATCAAGTCATAACAGGTTAAAAGTATTGCTGACTCTAGCTTGCAACTAGATTTATATTCATTAATTTAGCCTAGCTTCTTGAGACAATTTTTAATTAATAGCAGTTTCGCAGTCCAATTGAGCTGGAATGTACTTCTTTTGGGTTACTATATTTTTTATCATTAACAATAGTATGTTAAATTTCATTGCCCATGTCTAT
The DNA here is from genome assembly GCF_036701295.1 of Microcoleus harperi Pol14_C6. Taxonomy (NCBI): domain Bacteria; kingdom Bacillati; phylum Cyanobacteriota; class Cyanophyceae; order Oscillatoriales; family Microcoleaceae; genus Microcoleus; species Microcoleus harperi. The sequence continues at coordinate 1,781 of NZ_JAUBQN010000052.1, forward strand.
TTCTCCGCTGACACTGAATTTAGTCGAAGGTTCTGTCTCCTTTAGCTTTTCCCCGCAAGCTGCGCGGGATTTGCAAAGCGAAATTGCAGCTTTGATGGAAAGCTTGAAAGCTGTAGCAGCCAAAACCTCTGGCGCTAAAGCTTCTCCCCAAAAACCGATGGAATATCGCTATGCAGGAGATGTCTTTTTGGAAGTTTTCTGCAACCCGAATATCTGGCCAACTCCTTTTGCTGCGAAAGTGCTGATTACGGTTAGGGACGATCGCGTGCGCGTGACCACCGAAGCCGAACTCAGCCGCCTGCGCGACGATCTCGCTCAGTATATCGAACAAGTCGGTTGAGAATCTCAACCTCGATCGTTTGTAGTTAATAGGTTGAATCTGAGTTCAGATACCATTCTCGCTTAACAGGCTTTCCGGCCTGTTCCACAAACATTAAATTTTCTTGTGGGTGGGCTTCTAGCCCGCCCCTGAAAGGCTTATTGAAAGAGGATAGCTATCGGCACGCGAAGCCGACCATTCCCACATAGAACCTGCATAATTATTAGCATTAAATCCCACATTTGTCAACACACAAGTCAACCATGCAGAGCGAATTCCCCCGGAGCAATAACTCACAATTTTAGTTGACTGCGAAACTCCTTTTTGCTGCAAAATAGCGACTATTTCCCCGCGACCCAGCAGTTTTCCCTGTTTGTCCATTAACTGTTTGTAATAGAGGTGAACCGCACCGGGAATGTGGCCGCCGCGCTTTTCTCCGTAAGGCGTTTTACCTGCATATTCTCGCGGCTCTCTGGTGTCAATAATGACTAAATTCTCATCTCCTAAGATAGCTTTCAATTCATCCCGCTGAATTTCCCAATTCGAGCGGCGAGATATTACAAAATCTCCTGTTTGCGGTGGATTATTTGCAGCTTTTACTTGAGAAATTCCAGCTTTGATTAAAGCTAGATACCCTCCATCTACAAAAACAGCTTTTTCGTGTCCCAAAGTCCGCAACATCCAAACAATTCGCCCCTCTTCGCCCCACCCTTTCACAGAATCGGCAACCACTATCACAGGTTTGTCTTGACAAATACCAATTGCTTGCAGTTTTAGAGTTAAAATTGTGTTATTTTCGATAATTTTTCCCTTGTGGGGAAAGTCGGAACGCGAAAATTCCTGCCAACTTACGGGAATAGCGGGTGGGAGACGACAAAACCACTTTAAAATAGGTGCGCGAGCATCAAGCAAAGTAGCTTCTTGTTCCAGCAATTGCTTAGCTAAGTCTGCATTTACTATCCAGTTATTTGCTAAATTACCCAGTAAATTAGACATAATTTATTGAGTAACTTTGGCGGTATTAGCACCGCAGGCTAAAACCCCTTTGGTATTAGTTGGAGGAGCTGGTTTAGTCTTGCCAGGAGCCACATTTAGACACAAGATTGTTTGGGTCTTGTTTCCCACCAAAAAGACTCCCCCCACAAAACTTTTGAGATTAGCTCGCTTCGATACTCCGTAGTTAAATACAGCACCTTTTTTCACCATGGCGATCGAGTAGCTATAATTGGCTGCGTCAGGTTTAATTCGGAGACCCATATAAACCAAGAGATGGGAAACAGAACTTGTAAAACCTGCTTTCTCAGCATAGTAAACTTGCTGAGCTTTATTCATCGAACCCACAATTTTTTTTGCTTCTGATTCCTTAGCTTTAAACGTTTGCGAAACTTGAGCTTCCGAGACTGGACTGAAAACAAATGGCAGAGTTAGAGCTGCGATCGCAACTTTGATCTGCCAGTTGCTGCTATAAATCATGCTTAATTTCACAGAAACCATGTGGAATGAGCAGTTGAGAAACATATAATTAAACTAATTGTTTTGCCTGAAACTGTTTCAAAGCCCCAGGAGCAACCGTGCCGTGTTCTGTGATTATTCCCGATATTAATTCCGCCGGAGTTACGTCAAAAGCGGGATTGTAAAAATCGACTCCCACAGGACAAATTCGCGTAGTTCCAACTTGATACATTTCAACTGGATCGCGTTCTTCAATGGGAATTTTGCTGCCATCGGAAAGTTCAAAATCAATTGTTGACAGAGGAGCTGCAACAAAAAACGGGACGTTGTGAGCTTTGGCAACAATTGCTAAACTGTAAGTGCCAATTTTATTGGCGGCGTCGCCGTTAGCAGCGATTCTGTCTGCACCGACAACTACTGCGTGAATCATGCCGAGTTTCATGCAGTGAGCAGCCATATTGTCTGCTATCAATGTGACGGGAATTCCTTCTTGCACGCATTCCCAAGTGGTCAGTTTTGCACCTTGGAGACGCGGCCGAGTTTCGTCTGCAAAAACTCTTCCGAGTCTTCCTTCTCGCCAAGCAGAACGAAATACACCTAAAGCAGTACCGTAGCCTGCTGTTGCCAACGCACCTGCATTGCAGTGAGTTAGTAAGTTCAATTTTTCCGGTGTAGCTGGCAGAACTTCTAAACCTTTGTCGCCGATATCTTTACAAGTTTGCAAGTCTTCTGCTTGAATGGTTTTAGCCATTTCTAACAAAGTTTTTTGCACTTGTTCGACAGAACCGCTAGTTTTCTCGGCTGTTTTGAGCATTCGCGATATTGCCCAAAACAAATTAACCGCAGTCGGACGAGTCGATCGCAATAACTCGCCAACTTGTTCTAGTTTAGTAAAAAACTCGGTACGATCGCCCGTTTCTATTTCCCTCGCCCCCAAATACATCCCGTAAGCTGCTGCTACCCCGATCGCCGGAGCACCTCGGACTATCATAGTTTTAATCGCCTCAGCCATATCTTCGCAGCGGCTAATTTCGACTACACCGTATTCTTTCGGGAGTCGGTTTTGGTCAATTAGCAGAACTCTGTCTTCTTTCCAAGTGACGGGGGAAACAGGGGAGTTTTGAGGGGTCATCGATTTCAATGATGTGAGGGACAAGTTTCTATGATGCCATGAAGGCGACTATTCCTCTATGTTATGAGGGACACGCTGAATTTGCCAAAATCCCAGCCCTGCGGTTTGAGATTCGAGACTGGAGATTTGAGAGTGAAGAATTGCTGGATACTTACCAATCTCTGGGTTTGGGATTTGCGTAGAGTTGGATTCTTTTTCACAAAAGTGTACTTAGTAAAAAACCGTACATTAAGTTGTGTAAATTATACTTGCGTTTTTTGAAAAATTTCCGTAATCGGGAACAAGCTAGCTGTACCTGCTGTCTGGTTTTTTTAAGTTGAGAATAAAAAAGTGCGATCGAATAACTTTCCAGGTCTAACAGATTTACAAGAATCACAAAAATAGATAATTGTAAAGCTTTGTCTGTACAACTCTATTACTAAGTTGAAGGCGGGTTTTGTGCTAGCCGTATTTGTGGTGGATTGAAGTAGCGACTATCATCGCACGGAAACAACATTGTGAAAACCTAACTAGGTGCATGGGGGAACAGTAATTATGAAAAACCAACAAATAGTATTCGTAGATTCAGCAGTTGAAGATTGGCAGAGTCTGGCGCTCGGTGTTAAAGCGGGTACAGAGGTAATTTTAGTTGATCGTACGCGGGACGGCATCGAACAAATTGCCGAAGCATTGCAGATCCGCAAAGGTATAGAAAGCGTTCATATTATTTCTCACGGGGAATCGGGAAGTTTGCAGCTAGGGCAAACTAGCCTGAATTCCGACAATTTAGAAACATATCGCGGCTGTTTGAAACGGTGGTTTTCGTCATCTGTCAACTCACTTCAAAATCGATTTGAAATTCTGCTTTACGGTTGCAACGTAGCAGCAGGTAAAAAAGGAGAAGCTTTTGTACAAAAGCTGAGCAAGTTAACAAAAGCTAATATTGCTGCTTCTGCAGATATTACTGGGAGTGCCCAAAAAGGCGGAAACTGGGTACTTGAATACGCTACTGGAGCGCTTAAAACAGGATTGGCGATCGAGCCAGAGGTGATGGCAAATTACGCGCATACCTTGGCGACATTTACTGTTACTAATATCAACGATGCCGGGCCGGGTTCGCTTCGACAAGCGATTACGGATGCGAATGCAGCGGCCGCACCGCCGCACAATATTAACTTTGCCATTGGTACAGGCGTGCAGACGATCGCGCCCCTGACTGTCTTGCCACCTATTACCGCTCCCGTAATCATCAACGGTACCTCGCAGACTGGATTTGCAGGCGTCCCACTTATCGAGCTATCTGGCAATAATACCGTTGGAAACGGTCTGATCCTTGCTGCTGGTAGCAGCACCGTGCGGGGATTAATAATTAATGGGTTCACCACCGCCGGCATCTCCGTTCAAAGCAATGGGAACACAGTATCTGGCAATTACATCGGTCTTGATGCCACGGGCACTCTGCCCAGGCCCAACGGCGTATTTGGCGTCGTCATTCAGTCCGGTGCGACCGGTAACATAATTGGCGGACCTAACCAGGGCGATCGCAATGTCATTTCCGGCAATACTACTTTCGGTGTCATCATTGCTGGCGGGAGCAACTCTGTACTGGGCAACTTCATCGGCACTAATGCAGCGGGCACGGCTGCATTAGCCAACATCGGTGCCGGAGTAGTTATCCAAGAGGCAGCTAACAATATAGTAGGGGGCAGCACGGCGGCGGCCCGCAATATTATTTCCGGTAACGGTACTGGGACAGTTATTTCTGGCACGGCAGCCATCAACAACCAACTCCTAGGCAACTACATCGGCACAGATGTCAGCGGCAACAATGCAGTTGCAAATAGTGTGGGCGTAGCTCTCCAGGGAAGCGCAAACAATAATACGATTGGCGGTAGTGTAACGGGTGCTGGCAACGTCATTTCCGGTAATGCTAACAGCGGCATCAGCATTGTTGACAATAGCAGCAGCAACGCTGTCCAAGCCAATTTCATCGGTCTCAATGCCAGTGGAACAACCTTGAGCAACGGTGCTGGCGTCGTCATAGACAATGGGCTCAACAATACGATCGGTGGCAATACAGCAGCGGTTCGGAACATTATTTCTGGCAATGTTGGCAGTGGCATCAGCATCTCAGGTGTCGGTGCCACAGGGAACAGTGTGCGGGGCAATTTCATCGGTACCAATACCGCAGGTACGGCAGCCATCGCCAACGGCAGTTTTGGCGTTGCCATCACTGCGAATGCCACTAACAATACAATTGGCGGGGACTCGACGGCAGGCGAGCGCAACGTCATTTCTGGCAATAGCAGTAGCGGTGTCATCATTAATGCCGGAGCTACAGGTAACTTTGTGCGGGGAAACTTCATCGGCGTCGGAACCGACGGCACTACCGCAGTGGCGAATAGCGCTCCTGGGGTATTGGTTGACTCTTCCAATAATGCGATCGGCGGCACAGCACCGGGCGTGGGGAATACTATAGCCAATAACTCTATAGCTGGGGTCACAGTTAATTCCGGTACCGGCAACAGCATCCAAAACAACTCGATCTTCGCCAACGCCGGCCTAGGCATCGACCTCGGCAACAACGGCATCACCGCCAACGATGCGGGCGACGCCGACACCGGTGCAAACAACCTCCAAAACACCCCCGTACTCACTACCGCTACCGCTAGCGCTGGCAGCGTCACCGTCGCGGGAACTTACAACAGCATTCCCAGTGCCAATTTCACCCTCCAATTTTTCGCCAACAATCCCCCGGGAACCCAAGGTCAAACCTTAATTGCTTCTATCCCGGTAACTACAGACGCTGGAGGCAACGCTGCTTTCAATCAAACTTTCCCAGCAGCAGTCACCGCAGGCCAATTAATCACCGCCACAGCAACCGACGCCGCCGGCAACACTTCGGAATTTTCCGCACAGCCTGTTCCCGTTGTCGTACCGCTGAGTACCATCACCGGCATCAAATTTAACGACATTGACGGCAACGGCACTCAAGCTGCCGGAGAACTTGGCGTTCCCGGAGTTACAGTTTTCCTCGACACCAACGGTGACAGCATTCTCAGTGTCGGAGAAACTTCCGCAACTACCGCCGCCAACGGCAGTTTCACTTTCGGCAACTTGCCTGCAGGTACTTACAGCGTCCGGGAAGTTGTACCGGCTGGAAGCCAAACAACTACGGCTAACCCGGTTTCCGTCATACTGACAGTCGGTCAAACTACTCCTGCTACAGTTAATTTCGGCAACCAAGCAATACCCGTACCGCTGAGTACGATCGCCGGCATCAAATTTAACGACATTGACGGCAACGGCACTCAAGCAGCCGGAGAAGTTGGCGTTCCCGGAGTTACAGTTTTCCTCGACACAAACGGTGACGGCATCCTCGGTGCCGGCGAAACTTCCGCAACTACCGCCGCCAACGGCAGTTTCACTTTCGGCAACTTGCCTGCAGGTACTTACAGCGTCCGGGAAGTTGTACCGGCTGGAAGCCAAACAACTACGGCTAACCCGGTTTCCGTCATACTGACAGCAGGTCAGACTACTCCTGCTACAGTTAATTTCGGCAACCAAACAATACCCGCTGTACTCGGCAGCATTACTGGTATAAAATTTAACGACATTGACGGCAACGGCACTCAAGCAGCCGGAGAAATTGGCGTTCCCGGGGTTACAGTTTTCCTCGACACAAACGGTGACGGCATTCTCAGTGCCGGCGAAACTTCCGCAACTACCGCCGCTGACGGCAGTTTCACTTTCGGCAACTTGCCTGCGGGCACTTACAACGTTCGGGAAGTTGTGCCAGTTGGCAGTCGGCAAACTACTCAAAACCCGCCCCCAGTGATTTTGACAGCAGGTCAAACTACTCCTGCTACCGTTAATTTCGGCAACCAAACAATACCCACTGTACTAGGCAGCATCACCGGGATTACATTTAACGACATTGATGGCAACGGCACTCAAACAGCCGGAGAACTTGGTGTTTCCGGATTTAGGATTTTCCTTGACACCAATAACAACAACAATCTAGATACAGATGAAACTTCCGTTAACACTGGGGCTGATGGCAGTTTCACTTTCGGCAACTTGCCTGCAGGTACTTACAGCGTCCAGGAACTTGTACCGGCGGACATTGCGCCAACTACTCCAAACCCGGTTTCGGTGACTCTGGCAGCAGGTCAAACTAATCCTGCTACAGTTAATTTTGGCAATCGATCGACGTTTCCTCTCCCTCCAACTCCAACTCCGACATCGCCTCCCCCTCCAACTCCGACTCCGACTCCGCCTCTGCCTCCGACTCCCGTCCAACAAAGCAGCATCAGCGGTCTTAAATTCAACGACCGCAACGGCAACGGTACTCAGGATGCGGAGGAAACTGGTCTTTCGGGATGGCAAATTTTCCTCGATGCGAACGGGAACAACTCTTTAGATTCGGGCGAAACTACTGTTACCACTGACAATTCTGGTAATTACAGTTTCAACAACCTCAATCCCGGCACCTACAATGTGCGGGAAGTCCAGCAGACTGGTTGGACGCAAACTACTGCTAATCCGGCGGCGGTTAATCTGGGTAGTGGCGCAAGTCAATCGAACGTTAATTTTGGCAATTTCCAAAATATTAGTATCTCCGGCAGCAAGTTTAATGACCTCAATAACAATGGGGTTTTGGATGCTCAAGAACCGCTCTTGCCGAACTGGCAAATCTTCCTTGACGTTAACAGCAATGACTCTTTAGATGCTGGAGAAGTTAATACTTCAACTGATAGTTTAGGAGGCTATAGTTTCGCTAATTTAGGACCGGGAACTTATCGAGTTCGGGAAGTCCAGCAGACTGGTTGGACGCAAACTACTGCCAATCCTGCTGATATTATTGCTGTCAGTGGCACTAATGTTAGCAATATTAACTTTGGCAATTCCTTCGCCCCAGTCCCACCAACACCACCACCAACACCACTACCACCGCAAGAAGGACAAGATGCTGACTGCATTTGTTCGCAAATTGTTTTACCCAGCATTAGCAGTATTCGCGGCCCAAATTCTGCCACTAATACCCGCAACGGTAGTAACGGCAACGACACTATTCTCGCGACTAATAACGGTGACGAAATAAATGGTTTTGACGGCGATGATTTGTTGGCCGGGTTGCGAGGCAATGATAATGTTTACGGGGGACTTAACAGTGCTTTCCCGGTTGGCCCCGATATAGACACGGACTTGGTGTTTGGCAATGAGGGTAATGATTACCTCAATGGAGTTGCTGGAGAGGATTTAATCTTTGCGGGCAAGAACGACGATGTTGTTTACGGCGGCAAAGATGACGACATTATTTTCGGCGACCAAGAGAGCGATACTTTAATTGGCGACCAGGGTAACGATATTATCTACGGGGGAACTATTAACCCCTTCGACCCTGATTTGACTGGCAACGATTTGGTGTTCGGTTTGGCGGGCAATGACTTCCTCAGCGGGGAGAAAAATCAAGATACGATCGCAGGCGGTGAGGGTAATGATACAGTGCGTGCCGGCAAGGGCGATGACTTAGTTTTCGGCGAATTGGGCAGCAACCTGCTGTTTGGCGATGAAGGAAGTGATACTATCTGCGGTGGCGAGGGGGAAGATACAGTGTACGGGGATATTGGTAGCCCTCTTCCTATTGGTTCTACTGGCGGAAAAGACCAAATATGCGGCGGTTTGGGCAACGATTTGCTGTTTGGCAATGAAGGTCAGGATACTGTCAATGGGGAGGTCGGGAACGATACTATTTACGGCGGTAAGGATGAGGATAGTTTGCTTGGCAGTGCTGGGGACGATTTCTTGTTTGGAGATCAAGGGAATGATACTCTGATTGGAGGCACCGGAAACGATCGATTTATGTTGGGTATGGAGTTCGGCAGCGAGACTATTTTAGACTTTCAATACGGTATCGATTCGATCGGCTTAATGGGTGGTCTGGATTTCTCCCAACTAAGCATTGTGGCTGAGAATAGTTCAACTCTCATCCGAGTTACGGGTTCCGGTCAACTTTTGGCAACTCTCCGCAATGTGCCTGCAAGCGTGATTACTGCCACAGATTTTGCTCTCCTCTAGTGCGATCGAGCTAATTAATTAGGTGAGAATATTGTAGGGACGATGGATTAAGAGACTGTTGGCGAATCAAAAAAGCGTGAAACCAAACATCTTACTGGAGATTCCACGTTGTTTGTGAAGTACACCCCCGATCCATGAATCCCCGTAGGGACAAGGCACTGCCTTGTCCCTACTACTTTATGAACCTGGAATACGCTGTATAATCATGGCAAATAAACTCTGATGAGCCATAAGTAATATCGTTTTCGGTTGCACGGCGCCGTGTCCAACCTGTGGGTAAGATTAATTCCCATGCTACCGCAGTTGATATGACTCTGGGTCGAAAAACTGAATGGTTGAGTGTTAACTGTTGACTCGATTTTATTATGCCGATGCAACCGGAAACGATATCACATCAAACTTGGCATCGTATAGGTCGTCGGTTCAAACCCCGCCACTTCGATCGACAAAACCCGCCTAATTAAGCGGGTTTTGTAGTTTTCCTAAATATTTTCACTCTTTTGCAATAATTAAACAATCACTCTCAACCTTAGACAGCATATCTGGAAAAGCTGATGTGTAATTCCCATCTTTGTCTACAATCCTGCGGAGTGTATATCCGTTGTCAGGAGGTCTGCCGAAAAACGAGTTTGTGCGATGCCAGATATCTCCATTCGGAGTATTCGGATCTCGATCGATCAAAAAATCTACAAGCCACTGCGGCACAGACCATCCAAACACTATCGGCGTGATGTGCCCGTGCTGCAAAGTTGCATCTGAGAATCGAAACAAGTAGCTGAAGCGAGAAAATTTGACTAAATAAAGTAACATCCGTCCCGCCATTGATGAATGAAATGTCCAGATAACAGGGTCAAAAACGCGCAGCAATAACGTCCGTTCCTCAGCATTCCAGTCTGAACTGTACATCGTCAAACAATGGTCTGGTAAAACATTCCCGTCCATAAAAAAGATACCTTGCAGGACTTCGGGTAACTCGGCTGGATGTTCTACTTTCATCCAATTCGCGATGTTTTTTAGTTGCTTTTGTTCGATTAACATGGTATTATTTATCCTCAAAATAGTTGGGTTTTGGTTTCCTATTGGATACCCCCTTGATTTCTTAGTCGATCGAACGATCGATAGTTTATGTGGCGTGCTGTTTCAACTCACATCTTGCATCATAGCCAATCAGTTATTCAAGGGCGGGGGGACACCCCACAATAAACTTGATGTCTTGTGGGGTGGGCCGTCGGGCCTGTTAAGCGAGAATGGTGCAATATCTCAGTTTCAACCGCTGTCCGATCGAGCTTTTGGATTAATTACCGCCGCAAGTTAGGCTCAGAAGCTCGTCGCACTTTGCCTACCGTACTCACGACATCCACCAGCATCTTGAGTGCGATGTCTTTACCGGGGCAAATCCGTCCCGCACTCCGATCGCCCACGGAATGAAATCCCATATGAAAAGGGCACAGATTCTCCCGCTTAGGGTTGAATTCGTATACCGTAGAGCCCCAGAAACTCTCGTCTAGCAGCCCCAGGCTGAGCGGTATGAGTACCTTGGTTCCTGCGGGGAAGGTGCGCTCTTTGCCCGCTACGGTTGCGGTGAAAGGCCCTGTCGCGACTCTGTGCGTGGCGCTGACGGGGGCCCAGAGGCGGGCGCATTCCAGGAGGAAGAGCTCGATCGACTGGCGATCGTCCAAATCGAGATCATCCCAAAAATCAGTCGGGTTAATTTCGGCCGTCTGTTGTCCTTTATAGGCAGGGAGAGGGCGGTATCCCATTGCCGTGTAGCCCAGGTGTAGGGGGCCTTGCATTCCCGCTATGCCCATAATTGATGTCATCAGCTTTGCCAATTCCCGCTTAGTCATGCCGTTGTTTTCCGAGCTCTCCTCGAAGTCGGCTAAAGCTGGGGAATTTTCATAGATAGTCGCTGCACGCTCGATTAGAGTGGACAAATTGCCATGTCCAAAAAGGTTCAGGCTTTCTAATAGGTTGCCGATGACGGCGAAGTAGTGCAGCGGGCTTTGGCGGGTGTAATGCAATTCGGTGAGAACTTCGATCGACTCTGAATTGTCTGGATTAATCCCAAAGATGACGTAGTGCAGGTATCGGACTAAAAATCCCATCCAACCCCGCTTGACATCGGTAAAAAACGCTCCCCCCGCACCGTGCGACATCTCGGCATAATCTGCGGCTAGCCGATCGAGCAACCGCCTGCTGATTTCGTCTCCCTGGCGATCCGCTGTGGCACTGTTGAAAAGATATTTCTGCATACAGCTTCGGAATGCTGCGTGGTTGCTGCTACCATCAGTTTCGCGATCCGACAAAGACAGCAGAAAAAGGTTTCTACCGCCGACATCTTGGTTGGGGGCGCGATCGGGATCGAGTACAGAAGTACCAAGGCGCCATCCGCGCGCCTGGGGCGATGTGAGTGCTTTTTCCAGCGTGTCAAACTCTCCCATCACGACTTGCCCCGCGCAGCAAAAGTTGGCTCCGAAAGCCAGCCGTTTTATCTGCAAATAGGTGGGTTCGTTGGCAATCAAACCCTCAATCAGGGCGATCGGCGGTAGCATCGTTTTGCTGAGACTTTCTTCCGGGTTTTGCAAAGCCCAAACCTGAAACTCGTTCAGGGCCGGGTTCATCAGCGATGAGAAAATAGTATCTAAATTTAGGTTCATCATAATTCCTCCGAGAATCCCTCGCCATAACCCGCTTTGCAGTTAGCAGCAAGAGGGTATTGAGCGGCAATTGAGCGTGATTGAATACCCGCTTCATTGCCAAAATCAGTAAGTATAACTATAGCCATTTTTCTTTGTGCACGCAGTGGCAATATAGAGATAGTTTTACTGAATATGTCTGCGTCTAAGTCTAGCCTTTTTCCGGACAGTGAGTGTAATTTATAACGATTCCTCGTCAGTAGATATATTTTCTGCATCTCAAGTATTAGCCACAATCTTTTAGAGTCACACATAAACAGTAGTTGTGTGCGACTACTTGCTATTAAATTTAGCCAACAAAATCGGCGACATTAATTAGAGTGAATGAGACCCATTCAGAGCAACTAAAATTTCTCCCTTTGCTGACGAACGGATGAAAGTTGTACTGTTTTATTGAATAAAGGAAAGTTGAGAGAAAGTAAGATTGTTGCCTAGAGAAAGCAAATCTTTATTGTCTTCTTTTTTGAGATCGCGCCCCGTCGCACTTTGAAGATTCCGCAAATAAGCGAACAAACCAGAGCTTTTTGTCCCGTCACGCAGCGTTACTTCATCATTGTTAATGAATGTGAGCAAATCATCGCCGCTCATCCCTTCATCATGAGCAGCCCAATTACCCCAGCGGTACGAAGATTGAATCAGCGGTTTGTACTTATCAAATTTTCCCTCTAAAAAGGCTTCTTCTTCTCTGATATTTTCCGCATCATCTAATAGCTGGAGTAAAAGAATCCAAGTGAATTGGGGTAAACGGTCTAATTCCCCATTCATTCCCTTATCTTTCCGCATGATGTCACGCGCCGACTTTATCATGCTGCCGAGGCGTTGAGCAGTGGTGACGGGTTTATTGGTTTGAGATGTAGTGCGTTTGGGCATTTTGAGAGAAAATTAAAGTAATCACACTTAGAAATATAACTCTTAGAAAACATCTACTAGACTGAGTACAAAAGATTTTGTAATTGATTTAGTGCTTTTTCTAAGTTTTCTTGTTCTCCAAACAGTGTTATTATTTTAATTACATCACCATATTGAGCAAATTCAGGATACTTTATAATTGAACCGATAATATTCTGAAATACAGAAAATCCTGTTTCAATATATTTCTCTAAAAATATTTCTAAAATTGCCCTTTGCTGTGTACTATACTGCTTAAAAAAATCTTGCTTAGTGCGGAATTTATCTACTCGCTTCTTCCTGTCTAAGTCTGGAGAGCGGATAAAATCAACGGGTTCTCTGAAAGTATAGTTAACTTGCTCACTTCCTCCTATAGTAGCAGTAGCAGAAGCATACACAACTCCTCGTCTACCCGCTTCTCCGCTTGGCTCTACCCAGTAGATCCTTTCCCGATCCATTTTTATATCAGAAATTTTTTGAGTATCAATTTCATACAAGCAATCTCCTTTGGCTCTTAAAAGAGCTTCTGTCCTTTCGACCTCGCCATTATTCTGTATATCAATACAGTGGTAACAGAGTTCAAAACTTAATGCTAACTTGCCATTTATTTCTGTAAAGAATGCTGAAAGTGATGATTTTTCAATTTCGAGTGTAGTTATTTCAAATCCAATTTCCGTAGCTAGTTCTCGTCTTAATCCACTACTAACAAGGTTATCAATAGTTAAAATAATATTTGAATAGTCAAGTGATGGTACGTCTTGCTGAAGAGCCTTAAGGCAGGATGCAATATTGTTATAAATAGATACCTTTGCTCCCAATTGATTACACTCTTTTAATAAATTATCCGCTAGTTCTTCAGTTTGCTTTTCTCTATTTTTAAAGAAATGTTTATCGGCACTAATAAAATATATTGTATATGAATATGAAAGTGTTAATATTGCTTCCCAAATAGCTGAGTCTTTAAATTGCTGATTGTTTTCTCCATTAGGTTGAGTTTTTTCATTAATTCTCCTTAGTGCTGATTGAGCGTGTTCAAATGTAAATAAAATCCTAATAATTACGTCATCCAAATCTGTTAACCTTTCTTTAACAGCCACTTCTAATTGAGCTTTATTCGGTACTTCATAAGAATCGCGAAAGCCCATAATTACTTCAATAGATTTAAACCCTTTATCAATTTGTTGAATGGCTTTAAGTCCGTTTTCAACAATATTTCTCGTAAGCTCTTCTTCTATAATTTCCGGGAGACCTATTTTTCCACTACTTTGTTTGAGGATATAAAGCAATGCCGAACCCATAGCCGTTCGCATCAAAAGACTAGATTCTTGCAACCATATATTTGTATCAATCACTACACAAATTGGTTTTTGTTCTGCGGACATTATTACAACTCCTTTCACTTTTCCTAAGCCGAATACAATAAACTCTGCAACTGCTCGACTGCATGCTTCAATTTATCTGCCCCGCCAAATAAGCCAGCAATTTCTCGCACGTTGCCATACTTGTCAACCGCTTTCACCTTCAAAGATGCTGGCATTACCAACTGCTGCGGTCCACCTCGATCATAAATCCCAAATTCCAAATCCCAAATCTAAAATCTAAAATAAAATGACGCCCACTAAAGTTTCCCACCAGTACAAAAGCACTTTACAGGAAACCCGCAGGCGTCAAAATCAAGCAAACTTAAATCTTAGAAAAGACCCAGTGTGAAAGATTTGTCGATCGGGAAAATAGCACCAATACCCAACCACAGAGTTACAGCAGTTCCCAACAGGAAAACAGTAGTAGCAACAGGGCGGCGGAACGGATTTTGGAACTTGTTAACATTCTCGATGAACGGAACCAAAATCAAGCCAAGGGGAACACCGGCCATGCAAGCAATACCCAACAATTTGTTAGGCAAAACGCGCAGGATTTGGAACACAGGCCACAAATACCATTCCGGCAGAATTTCCAGCGGAGTAGCAAAAGGATTAGCAGGTTCCCCAACCAAAGCCGGGTCTAGTACAGCCAAACCCACGCACAGAGAAATCGTTCCCATGATTACTATAGGGAAAACGTAGAGCAAGTCATTAGGCCAAGCTGGTTCGCCATAATAGTTATGACCCATGCCCTTAGCGAGCTTAGCGCGGAGCGCGGGATCGCTCAAATCAGGTTTTTTGAGAATAGACATAGTAACAGTGTTCTCCTTTTAGTTTTACCCGGGGCCTGCCATTCCGCTGTATTCGTTAGTTTGAATCAGCGGCGCGATCGCAGGAAGTATTAGCCGTAAATAAATATCATGAGTGATGAATTCTGAATTTTCAACTCAAAATTCAGCGGGGGGCAAAAAAAATACCGCCCCCACAACTCAAAACTTACAACGGGCCAGAGATACCTTGCTTGCGAATCATCAAGAAGTGAGCCAGCATGAAGACTACAATCAACCAAGGCAACACAAAAGTGTGCAAGCTGTAGTAGCGAGTCAAAGTGCCTTGACCGACGCTGACACCGCCGCGCAGCAGTTCAACCATCAAAGAACCGACAAACGGGATAGCTTCGGGGACGCCGGAAACGATTTTAACGGCCCAGTAACCAATTTGATCCCAAGGCAGGGAATAGCCGGTCACGCCGAAAGAAACAGTGATGACTGCCAAGATTACTCCTGTCACCCAGGTTAATTCGCGGGGCTTTTTGAAGCCGCCTGTCAGATAAACCCGGAAGATGTGCAAAATCATCATCAGCACCATCATGCTGGCAGACCAGCGGTGGATGGAGCGGATCAGCCAGCCGAAGTTGACTTCAGTCATCAGGTATTGCACTGAAGAAAAAGCTTCTGCTACCGTGGGACGGTAATAGAAAGTCATGGCGAAGCCGGTGGCAAACTGGATCAGAAAGCAAACTAAAGTAATTCCGCCCAAGCAGTAGAAAATATTGACGTGGGGGGGTACGTACTTCGTAGTGATGTCATCGGCGAGCGCCTGAATTTCCAGGCGTTCCTCAAACCACTGGTAGGTTTTTGAGTCGGTGATTTGTTTAGAAAACATGGAGCCAGAATTCCTAAAAGAATATTGCTGTGGTTGAGGTTCAGGGCAGCAGCCACAAGGTTTTTTGTCGCCCCGCGCCGAGCAGCTTGCTTTTACTAGCAAATGCCTGAGGCTATTTTTTAAATTTGGAGCTGACGAAAGGAACTCTCTTGTGCGATCGCCTGCAAGCCCTGGGAAACTAAGCGGTGGCTTGTCCCTACTCGCTGGCGTTGCCCGATCGAATTCCAGACTGTGATAAAAAATGTAACATAATTGCCGTGCAATTTTCACACGAGCGAAGCTTTTGCCGAGTCTCAAATACCATGTTCTGCAAGCTTAACATCCGCCCCTACCCGGCATACAGCCAAGAGCAGAGCTACAGACTAAAGTCCGAGCCTGCCTGCGGGTCGCTGGGACATTAATTTTAATATTAATGATAAAACTTCACTCTTTTTGCGATTAAATGTTACATTTAAATAATTTTTTGTTGGCGGACGTTTGACTAATCCGGAATGCCTTGGGGAGAGTTAAATGCCCAAAAGCTTAAAACCCTACAAACTTAAAATACACGAGATGCAATACTTGCCTATCTTTTACAGAAAAATCATGCACAGACGAGTTTTCCAGATTGCTATTGTACTTTTCCTCCAAGTCGTCCTAGTTCTAGGCGGGTGGACGCAGCCTGCGGCGGCGCTGACTCCTGAACAGCAGCTATTGAGCGAAGCTTGGCGAATTGTCAATCGCTCTTATGTGGACGACAGCTTCAACTCTCAAAACTGGTGGTCGATTCGCCAAAAAGCTGTCAAGGAACCGCTTAACGACAGACAGCAGACTTATACGGCTATTCAGGGGATGCTGGCGAAACTCGACGACCCCTTCACTCGACTGCTGAAACCCGAACAGTACCGCAGCTTGCAGGTTAACACTTCCGGAGAATTGACGGGTGTGGGGCTGCAAATTGCGATCGACCCCCAGACAAATACCCTGACAGTGGTGGCTCCTTTGGCCGGCTCACCGGCAGATAAAGCTGGCATCCAACCCCTCGATCGCATTCTCAAAATTAATGGCACTCCCACCTCAGAATTGAGCCTAGACGAAGCAGCAACTCGAATGCGCGGCCGCATCGGCACTGCCGTTACCTTGACCTTGGGGCGCGAGGGAAGGGACGCTGCTGAGGAAATTGAGCTAGTGCGCGATCGCATTGCTCTGAATCCAGTTTACGCCGAATTGCAGTCGGGCTCAGAAAATTTGCCCGTGGGCTACATTCGCTTGAGTCAATTCAGCGCTAACGCCACTGAGGAAGTCGCTCACGCGATCGACCGCTTGGAAAAACAAGGAGCCGCCGCCTACATTCTCGACCTGCGAAACAACCCGGGCGGACTGTTGCAAGCAGGGATTGAAATTGCCCGCTTGTGGCTCGATTCCGGGACGATCGTCTACACAGTCAACAGACAAGGCATTCTCGGCAGTTTTGAAGCCTCTGGACAAGCCGTAACTAACGATCCGCTGATTGTTTTGGTGAATAAAGGAACTGCCAGCGCTAGCGAAATTTTGGCGGGTGCGCTGCAAGATAACGGCAGAGCTCAACTGGTAGGAGAAAAGACTTTTGGCAAAGGACTGATTCAGTCTCTGTTTGATTTGTCTGACGGTTCCGGGTTGGCCGTGACTGTTGCTAAGTACGAAACACCTAACCATAAAGATATTAACAAGCTGGGGATTGCGCCCGATCGCGTAGTGCCTTTGGAACCTATCGCGCGCGATCAGATTGGCACCGAAGCAGACTTGCAATATCAAGCTGCACTGCAACTACTTAAAGAAAAAACCGTGCTGGCAAAGTCAGTATAAGCCGGAGTTTGAAGTTTTGAGCTTGCAGCAGGCGTCAATACACAGGTCTAAGTCTGTCTCTGCGTTTCGTTCGCAAGGACAGACAACTATAGATCCTAAAAACTCTTTAACTCAAAAGTGATATCACGTCCGACAGATTCATCTGTCATTGTTGGCTGTGCGAAGCAATGACATAAAAGAATGATGCACATCGGACGTGATATCAAAACCCAAAAGTCCCCTTCCCTTAAGGTTGAGGGGTTGATTCCTCGGCGTCTGGTACCTCGGCTTCTTGCAAAATCACCGGACGCTGCTGCGGGTCAGCTTGGTTGCTTTGCTCTTGCATCACAGTTTTAGCAAGACTAGGGTCAAAGTAGCGGTTAAAGTCGGCTCGCGACTGATTGACTCGCCCTTGGGTAAGATTGACTTCAGCTTGGATTTCGTGCAATTTTTCTTGCACCGCCCGGTAGTGAGGCCAAAGCTGAACCAAAGCAGAAGTGGCACAGACTGAAAGTACCATGTTGACTGCCAACTTGACGCCTGTTTCGGCCGCGAGGGTTTGGTGAGGGTAAGAACGCTGACGGCTGCTACTGCGACGAGGAGTCACCCGAGGGGATTTTTTTACAGGACGCAGTGGGTTAACGGTGGGTTGAATCGCTTGCATAATGTTTTTTCAAATACCTGAGACTGACGTTTTAGAGTTCAAAAGAGCAAATTCTGAGCTTAACGCACACTCGCCGCTGTTTGTCAGGGTGGTGACAGCCCAAATTGTTGAGACAAAGGTGACGTGTGAAGACAGAATTTCCCCATAAAAATGCCTGCCCTTGCAGTCTCGTCTTGCTGAACACAAACAATCTACTGCACTGCTGCAGTAATTGTCTGTATCTGTAATGCGAGAGATTTAACTGGTCAGGCAGGCGTTTTGCGGTTCGCAACTGGTGTCTGGAAACTATTTGTACAGTTCAGTTGACAGCCGGAAAGCTAAGATTCCGGGAATCAAAGCAATTACGAGCGCTACGTAGACTTGGGTATCTGTTAAAGACATATTCGCAAAACTCCTTTTCGCGGGCACGAGCTTTCACCAATTTGAGACAAATTG
Source organism: Microcoleus harperi Pol14_C6 (assembly GCF_036701295.1). Taxonomy (NCBI): domain Bacteria; kingdom Bacillati; phylum Cyanobacteriota; class Cyanophyceae; order Oscillatoriales; family Microcoleaceae; genus Microcoleus; species Microcoleus harperi. The sequence goes on from NZ_JAUBQN010000052.1 coordinate 20,256, forward strand.
GCACTTTTGGGAATCATTTGTTACAACTTGCAACACAAATGGTGCGTCCGGGGGGGAGTAGCCCAGTGATTCAGTGACCCAGTGGCGCAGTTTTTGAGTGTGGGACGGGGATAATTTTTCCTTGTTGCCAGGGACTGCTTGCTTGGGAAGTTGTTCGGACGATCGCCTCCCACAGAATTACCGCGTTAGGTTAAGATTTAATTGAAGGTGACACTAATTTTAGACAGAGCGGGTAATTTGCGCTGCGCTCGACCCTTGCCAATCTTAGGTTCACAAAATAGTTAATGCTAGATCAATTTCTCGACGCTTCACCCAATTTTGGAGTTGACGGCTTTTTATTATTGTTGGTTTTGGTGGCTTTGGAAGCTGTACTTTCGGCTGACAACGCGATCGCCCTGGCATCTATTTCTAAAGGTTTAGAAGATGCCAAGCAACAGCAAAATGCTCTCAACTTGGGTTTGATAATTGCTTTTGTCCTGCGGATCTTACTAATTTTAACGGCTACTTGGGTGATCCAATACTGGCAGTTTGAACTGCTTGGTGCTCTCTACCTGCTGTGGCTGGTTTTCCAACATTTTACTTCAGATACAGATTCTGAAGGAGAACATCACGGGCCCAGATTTGCGACTGTGTGGCAAGCAATTCCCATGATTGCTTTTACGGATTTAGCGTTTTCCTTGGATAGCGTTACTACTGCCATAGCTGTTTCTGATAACACTTTTATCGTCGTAACAGGCGCTACTATTGGAATTATTGCCCTGCGATTCATGGCCGGGTTGTTCATCCGCTGGCTGGATGAGTTCGTTCACCTAGAAAGTGCTGGTTACATCACAGTTGGGTTCGTGGGACTGCGGTTGTTGGTGAAAGTAATTAATCCAGATTTAGTTCCTCCCCAATGGCTGCTAGTTTCCAGTATCGTCTTGATGTTTGTGTGGGGATTTTCTAAGCGCACTCTAGAGGCAGTCGAGATTGCAAAATCTCTAGAAATGGCTTTGAATCAGCCGAATTCCGAAGTTGCTGTGCGAGAATCGCAAGGACAGAAGTCCGAAAATTAACATACTTTCATTTGAATAAAATTAGCTTAAATCTGTCAAACCAACAAGATTGAAGGCTGGTCAAAATGTGCAAAAGCTTTTCATCCCGGTGACTTTAGTCCGGGGATGAAAGGCTTTTATTTTGTAATATTGTTCCATTCACTACCCTATCGAACTCACAGGAGTACAATTGGACCTATGGTTCGGCAGTTATGAAAATCATACTCAGCAATGGTTGGGCTGGTGGGATACCGAGGGGAATTCGTTGCTGACGGGGTTGGCGGCATATTGGCTCACGCAGGCGATCGATCCGGATCTGATTTGAGCCTTGGTGGTAGCTATATTTTTTGAAGATAAGAAAAGAGGGCGAGTGATGGGAAGGAGTTGCAGGCGATCGGGTTTCATCTATCGGTAAAAAATGTAATGTTCCCAATCACCCGCCGCAGATAACTTCTGCATCGTCACCGATCACTTTTTGGGGATCGGCGTGCAATGGGCGTTGTTAGACATTTCCTACATAACTCTATAATTTCACAAAGTATTGTTATTGATACATACCGAAATAACGGCAGCAACCATTACAAATTTTATTTTTCACCTGAATCTTTTATGATAAACCAACGTGAGTTTCTTGAAATACCCGTACGAGCAACATATTTTGCATCTTTTAGAAACTTACTTGTGTAACTACTATTTTTGTGTTCTAGGAGAGTTGTTAGATCATCATTGGAGGCTTCTCCAAATTCCATTAGATAATCGTATAATTTAACGTATTTTGTGGAAGTTGGTGTCACAGTAAAAGTTTTTATTATATCAAAAAATTCATTCCATGTAGGATTTACTCTTATATAAACACCCTCTTTACTTCCGCAAAATTCAATTTGTTCTATGTTCTCAACTGACTCCTTTAAAGATAGCCAAGGATTTGTTGAAATGGATCGAATTCTTTTCTGAGCTTCATTAACAGAGATTGATCCTTTCCTATACAGACTATTGATTAAAATTAAATCGATTAACCCATAAGCATCAGGATTACCTTGGACTAACACAAATATTCCTGGCAAAACTGATTCAGCTTGCATAGCAACTTCTACGCAATTAAAGGCTTCTGCAAATTTCGGAAATTCTCTTCCATATATTAAAGAACCTAGACCCATTCTCTTAATACCCATCCCCGCCCTGTCAACAAGCTGAAACTGCATCATGAGCTTAGCCAAAGCTTTATTTCGATGCCTCGGCTGATGGATTACAATGTTTTCTGATGTAACTCCACCATAGAAGCTACCTGGATTAGTAATAGTCATTTTTGCAGAATCAAAATCAACAGAGAGCATTCCATCGATAGAATAATCTCTATGGACAATAGCATTAATAAAAGCTTCATGAAATGCCTGAGCGTCAAGAATTGGTGCATTATATTTTTTATGTTTAAATTTAATTTCTTGATTTATATTGCAGGCGTTAAAGTAGTGCTTAGCCAACTTTATAGACCTCCAGATACATTCTTCCCACACCTTATTTATCAAAAGTTTTTCTGATCTGGTTTTCCAACTAAATCTATATTCATAAGTGCCTAGCCATTGTCTGATCAAATCCGATTTGCCCAGAAACAACAGTCCAGCTTTTGTGAGAGAGCCGTTATTTGTAGCCCCGATTGCTTCTAAAAAAGCACATTGATCGGGCTGAGATTCTACAGAATATTGTTTCCTCCTACAATAATCTTCATAAGCTTCATCTAATGCAATGGTATCTAAGCAAGAAATCACATCTAAATCTAATATATCTACACTCCAATCATAATTTTGTAAATTGTTTACTGCTTGCCTAACTTCATGAGGCTCCATAGGACGGCTTGATCTACCATCTCTAATGCAAACCTTACCACTTGATGTAGTTATCAAAGAATCTCGTCGATGTGGAACATGAATAATCAAATAAAACTTACTTTCAAAATCTAAATACTCAGCACATATCTCCAGAGATGGTTTTAGCTTACCTTTTAGACGCTGCTCAATTTCAATAACGTCTCCCTCTTCAAAACCAACCAGTTGACTGAGCCAATTTTGATTACTTACATTAGAACTGTCTTTAATTCCAATAATGATAATTCCACCCCGAAAATTGGATAATGCTGAAACTTCTTCAGCTAAATCTTTAGCATTATTCAGTGCCTGAATATCCCTATATTCTTTAAATTCAATTTCTTCGCTCTCAATACTCTCACTTGGCGTTACTTTACAAGCAGCTATTATTTCTCTTATTGAGTCTTGGTCTTTAATCCTCATAACTTTTGAATGCAGTATTCTCTGTAGATGTACGTCTAACTTACAATTGTATCACAGATGCGGTATAATACTTGCTCGTTTAATTGATTATCAAGTTGTAATTGAAGAGGATAACTTCGAGGAAGGTCTAAGCCAAGCCCTGATTGCGGCGGGTATAAAAGCAGAGGATATCGTGACTAGCCCCTTCCCTGACAACAGCGATAGACAGAAAACCTATCAGACAGTATAAGGAAGAAGGAAGAGGGAAGAAGGAAGAGGCGGAGACTGGGAGATGGGAAGAGGGGGAGGATGTTTCCCAATTAGCCATTAGCTATGGCTTAGGCTTACCGACAAAGAAAGCTAAGGGAGAATTATCACCACAAGATAACCGAACTTTAGAACCAATGGGAAAAACATTTCCTGTGGTTGTGAGTGCATATAACTTTTCGCCCGAAGGTGTTTTTAAACAATAACGATTTTCTCTACCTAAAAATTGGCGATCGCAAATCACAACAGCCGAATCTTCATCTAAGAATAAACTTAAATCTTCCTGCCGGATCATTAACTCTCCTTCAGTAGAAACATCACAAGGAACTTTGACCAATGAATCTCTTTTAACAGCAAAACAACCTACTTCTGTTTCCCAAAAATCCTGCTTTAGCGATGCAGAAACAAAATTAGCTTGCGTCACAAACTCAGCCACAAATCGAGATGCTGGTTCTTGATAAACTTCCTCTGGAGTGCCAAACTGTTCTAATTGGCCTTGACGCATCACCGCTACCCAATCTGAAATCGAAAGTGCTTCTTCGCGATCGTGGGTGACAAATACACCAGAGGTTCCCGTTGCTTTGAGAATCTCGCGGACTTCCTGACGCAATCTCAACCGTACTTGTACATCTAAATTACTCAACGGTTCATCTAGTAAAATAATCGCAGGTCTAGGGGCTAACGCACGGGCAAGCGCAACTCGCTGTTGTTGACCCCCGGATAATTCATGGGGATAACGGTTTTCCAATCCTTCTAATCCCACCAACGCTAATGCTTCCGTGACACCTTTGTGAATATTATGCTTTGACTCTTTTCCTTGATGCGTTAAGCCAAAAGCTACATTTTTCGCGACAGTCAAATGGGGGAAAAGTGCATAGTCTTGAAACACCATACCAATGTCTCGCTGTTCCGGCGGAACTGACATATTAACACTCGCTACAGTTTTTCCTGCTAAAGCGATCGTCCCTGCTTGTAGCTGTTCAAAACCCGCAATTAACCGCAGCAACGTTGTTTTCCCACAACCCGATGGCCCCAACAGCCCCAGTATATCTCCCTGATGTAATGTCAGGGTGACAGATGCCACCGCAGGTGATGCTGCTTGGGAATACTGTTTTGTTACACCATCTAGATGCAGAATTATCGGTCGAGCCATTATTGCTATAAATAATCAACAACTTACTATTCTACAATAAACCAGTTTAATGAGATTAATTATCATAAAGACTTGACAAATGTTTACACCTACTGATAAGCTAGCAACCTAGACAATTTACTAGCGATGAAAAATTCCCAACAATCACTACAGCAAACAGGAATCAGGACAATCCAAGGGCGATCGACCTTACGCAGTTTATCCGCTAGTGGGTGGACACTTGCGGTTATCGCTTTAGCATTGCCGATCGCCATTCCAGTGATCAGTGTTTTATCCAGTATCTTTTTTGAAGCTAAAGATACATGGCAACATTTAACCGATACAGTTTTAACCCGTTATATCGTCAACTCTTTATTGTTAATGATCGGCGTAGGCTTTGGTGTTGTCGTGATTGGCGTAGGATGTGCCTGGCTAGTAACAATGTGTCGCTTTCGGGCCAGTCGCGTATTTGAATGGGCATTACTGTTACCCTTAGCGGCCCCAGCTTATGTGCTAGCTTATACTTATACAGACTTTTTAGAATTTTCCGGCCCTGTTCAAACTGCTTTGCGTGATATTTTTGGCTGGAGTTATGGAGACTATTGGTTTCCTAACGTGCGATCGCTCCCTGGAGCAATCTTAATGCTAATCTTAGTTTTATATCCCTACGTCTACCTATTAACAAGAGTCGCATTTTTGGAGCAATCAACTTGTACCCTAGAAGCTAGTAGAATACTTGGCTGTAGTCCTTGGCGGAGTTTTATTACAGTTGCATTACCAATGGCAAGACCTGCAATTGTAGCAGGTTTAGCACTGGCTTTGATGGAAACTCTCAACGATTATGGGACTGTTCAGTATTTTGGAATTGATACCTTCACCACAGGTATTTATCGGACTTGGTTTGGCATGGGAGAACGAATTGCAGCCAATCAATTAGCTGCTATGCTATTATTATTTGTTCTAGGTTTAATTTTACTAGAACGCTGGTCGCGCAGCCGGACTAAATATTATCAAGCTAGCAGTCGCTATCGCCAACTACAAACTTATCAACTTAAAGGAATTAGGGAAATCTTAGCCGTCGTTGCTTGTTTGATGCCGCTATTTTTTGGTTTTTTATTGCCCGCCGGTCTTTTAGTCCAGTTGACATTAGCTAACTGGCAACTCACTTTAGATGAACGTTTTTGGATCTTTGCCCGTCATAGTTTAATTTTGGCCACCCTCACAGCAATTTTGGCCGTAATTATTGCCTTGATTATGGCTTATGGTTTACGGTTATATCCTAATTTAGGAGTGCAGTTAGGAACGAGAGTTGCGGCAATGGGCTATGCTGTACCTGGTTCTGTGATTGCAGTGGGAATTATGGTTCCCATTGGAAAATTTGACAATCTATTGGATAGTTGGATGCGTGCAAACTGGGGGATTTCTACAGGCTTGTTGTTAAGCGGTACGATCGCAGCTTTGGTATTTGCCTATATAGTTCGCTTCCTAGCTGTTTCTTTAAATGCCGTCGAGTCAAGTTTGAGCAAAATTAAGCCTAATTTAGATGATGCGGCGAGAAGTTTGGGTTACAGTCCGATGCAAACTTTAGTTACAGTTCATACACCAATGATGACCGGAGGTTTACTAACTGCCATGATGTTAGTATTCGTTGATGTAATGAAAGAGTTACCTGCTACTATAATTATTAGACCTTTTAACTTTGATACTTTGGCGGTGCGAACTTATCAACTTGCCTCAGATGAGCGATTGGCTGAAGCTTCGGGCCCAGCATTGGCAATTGTTTTAGTTGGGATGTTACCAGTAATTTTATTGAGTTGGAAAATTGCGCGATCGCGCAAGTCTTCAACACAGTTAACGGTTAACAGTTAAAGGTTAAAATTATCCCTTTACAAATCAAGATGATTAATAAAAACTCAGCAATGTTTACCCGGACTACTGGCACAATTTATTTCTTACTACTTACTATTTTTGTTACGTATGGATGCCAAAAACAGGCAGCAAGCCCCCTCGAAACATTACAAAAAACTAAGCAATGTCCAGAATGCGATCTGAGTGGTGCTAAGTTAAGCAACCTTGATTTAACAAGCGCTAATCTCAATGGTGCTAAGTTGGAAGGTGCTGTGCTAGAAAAAATCAAACTTAATGAAGCCTTACTCGATAGCGTCAATCTTAAAGGTGCAAATTTAAAAGGTGCTTCTCTGGAAAAAGCAGGTTTATTTGGGGCAGATCTCACAAATGCTGATTTGAGTAATGCAAATCTCAAGGGGGCTTTTTTGCGAGGCGCCAAGCTGAATAATGCCAATCTTAGTAACGCCGATTTAAGTGAAACTGACTTAAATAGTGCTGATTTGACAGGCGCAAACCTGAAAGGGGCAAACCTGAAAGGCGCTATAATGCCGGATGGTAAAATTAAAAATTAAAGTTGATTCGATTCGGCGGTTGAAACCGCCGAATCACGAAGAGTAGCTTCTTGTTTAAAAAGCGTCTATTTCCATCCTGCGCGATCGGCAATCTTTAAAGCTTCGGGGTTATTTTTCCCAAACACATCAGGGTTAAGAGGATCGGATTTGAATGTACCAAAACTGGCAACAGCAGGATCGATCGCCACACCTGAAATCACAGGGTATTCATAATTACCCCTAGCAAAAATTTGTTGCGCTTCGCGACTGGCTAAGTGTTCCAAGAATTTGATCGCACCTGCTTTGTTACGGGATGTTTTGACTACACCGGCACCACAAATATTGACGTGGGTACCGCGATCGCGCTGGTTCGGGAAAAATACACCTACTTTCGCCGCGATCGCCTGTTCTTTTGGATCTTTCGATTTCATTAAGCGAGCTACATAATAGGTATTAACAAGGGCAATATCGCCTACCCCATCAGCAACAGCCTTGATTTGCGCCGTATCATTTCCTTCTGGAGGACGTGCAAAATTAGCCACCAATCCTCGCGCCCAAGCTTCTGTTTTTTGAGCTCCATGAACGGCTAGCATGGCCCCAACAAGAGACTGATTATAGATATTAGTGGACGATCGCACTAAAACTTTGCCTTTCCACCGAGGTTCTGTCAACGCTTCATAGGTTGACAATTGGGCAGGGTTCACCTTGCTTTTGTTATAAACAATCACCCGTGCCCGGCGCGATAGACCAAACCAGAAACCTTGAGGATCTCGCAAACTTGCTGGAATTGCCGATGTCAGGACTTTTGAAGACACGGGTTGCAGGATACCTGCTTGTTTCGCCCGCCACAAACGCCCACCATCCACCGTGATGAAAACATCAGCGGGGCTATTTGCACCTTCACTTTTGATCCGTTCAATTAGTTGGTCAGCATCCGCTTCAACGAGGTTAACCTTGATCCCAGTTTTTTTGGTGAAGCTTTGGTACAACTCATTATCAGTTTCGTAGTGACGTGCTGAATAAAGGTTGAGAGTGCCGGTTTGGGCTGCGACAGGGGCTTTTTTGCTTAGTTCCCCCAGTGCCACGACAGCCATTGCTGTACCGCTGGCAAGAAAAATACGCCGAGAAATGCTCATTGTTCTATAATGATAGATTTTTTCATCTGGTAATTGACACGATGGTACATTCACAGCCATCTACAGTCATTGTTTTACTATATTAATGCAAGTAATTCTTATTTGATTATCAAAAGCGTAAGTATTTTAGGGCTGACGCACCCGTGGTCAGAAATCCGGTTTCGACTTCGCTCAACCTGCAGTTTTTTTCCGAAAAGACTTTGTGGTAGCCCGCAGATTAGGTAAAAAATGGGCTTTGCACAATTTGAGGATGATTATTGTAGGGTGTCCTGCCTCTTGTGAAACTACAGGCCTTCGGGCTCATGGGCCCATCCCACAAAAAAATCCTAATCATGCCGCTATTGTGCAACATCAAAAAATTTGCTTATGAAGGTTTTGATTCGTCCAGGACTGTATTTATGACAAAGATTTTTGCTGATTAGGTATCACAACACTTGTTGGCAACAGACATCTCCAAAAACTCCCAAGCCCTATCCCCCATAGGTTTCTGACTGTCTGCCTTTTTAGGACAGACAGTAGCTTTTACTAATTGCGAGTGACAACAACCTCCAGAAGTTTTATTCAATTTAGCCGATCGGTAAATTTAAAAACATTCCTTAAACAAGCTCGCACTAAAAAAAAAGCAACAGGCATCTTCCAAGCGATTCGCGTCAACGTCATGTATCAACTGCCGGAATTCTCGACCAGGCTCAACGGGCACCAAGACGCGGGCTAGCTGTGCACACCCTAAAGTAACTTGTACACAGCTAGCCCTACTGATTATTTGTGTCGAATTAGCTCGTAAATTTCCACATAGTCTTTAGCTGGATATTTCCACGAATTGTCACAATTCATGCCTTGAACCATTAGTTTTTCAAATTCATCATGATAGTCATACCACAATCCGATCGCCCGATCGAGCGCCGACTCCAAAGCGGCGTAGTCGGTTTGATAAAACACGTAACCGTTGCGTTCTTCTGGGAGGTGGCGGGTGTCGTAATCTCGATCGAACACAGTATTCACCAAACCACCAACTCCCCGCACCACAGGAACAGTGCCGTACCTCAACCCGATCATCTGAGTCAGCCCACAGGGTTCGTAGTTACTGGGAACCACAATCATATCCCCGCCGGCGTAAATTAAGTGCGACAGTTCTTCATTAAAACCTAGTTCTAAATGGCAGTCTGGATTATCATTTAAAAACTGTCTTTCGTGCTGGAAATGCGCGTTAATTCCCGCTTCCGTCGCGGAACCCAAAAGCACGAACTGCGCTCCCTTACTCAGAGAGTAATAAATTGCATGGTGGACGAGATGAACGCCTTTTTGGTCGTCCAAACGACCGATAAAGGTAATAATAGGCTTGTCAGCATCGCGCAGTAACAGCCGATCGCGCAAAGCTTTTTTAGTTTTGGCTTTTCCTGCCAAATCATCCTTAGTGTAGTGGTGCGGAATATAGCTATCGCTTTCTGGGTTCCACACATCGTAATCAATGCCGTTGAGAACCCCGCGAAACTTCTCTTGATATAAATGCAAAGTGTGGCCCAAACCGTAGCCAAACTCGCCGAGGTGAGCTTCCCAAGCGTGGTGCGGCGAAACTGTGGTGACAAAGTTCGAGTAAACAATGCCGCCTTTCATAAAGTTGATGGCAAAAGGGTTAAAGTTATCTCGGAGGCGATCGTAATCAAAATAATAATCCGGTCTGTGCAAACCCGTTGCTTGCAAAATATCGCTACCTCCCATGCCTTGATGTTTGAAATTGTGAATGGTATAGCAGACTCGCTGATATTCCATCCAATTGTATTTGTATATTTCAAACAGCAGGACTGGAACCAAACCAGTTTGCCAATCGTGACAGTGAATCACATCGGGACGCTTGTTGCTTCTGAGCAAAAATTCCAAAGCGGCTTTGCTGAAAAATGCAAACCGCATATTGTCGTCATTGCAGCCGTAATAACAACCGCGATTAAAAAAGTTATCTTGAGAGCGAGGTCCGATGAAAAAACACAACTGCCCGTGCACCCAGCCGCACAAGACATCACATAAGATTTCGCCGCCGTACCAGGGCACAGCGAGATCCCGATAGGCCTCGTGAAGTCCCCAAATGTGGTCGTACCTCATGCAGTCGTACTTCGGTAGAATAATCTCGACGCAGTGGCCGGAATTCTGCAACTCCCGGCTCAAACCGTAAACTACGTCGCCCAAACCTCCTGCTTTGATAACGGGGGCGCACTCCGAGGCAATTTGTACTATGTACATTTTTTTTTCTCGCTCCTGGATGAATCAAAAAAATATTTTCTTAACTTGACAAAGTATATGAGTTCTCGGCAAATAAGCAAGTCGGCCATTGGGAATACAGGAAAATACGCACAGCTAGGGGATGTTAGGGCAGATTCGGGCGATCGGTGATATCGTTTCCGCTCAGATCTGAATTATTTAAACCGCAGAGGAAACAGAGGACGCATCCGTGAGTTCAATCTAAAATCGATTTAATACCCCATTTGCTGGCATTTGTCAACTAAATATTTTTAAAATTTTTGCCTAATTTGCGCGAAATTTTCTCGCACGATGCTGATAACTGATTGGCACAGAGCACCTGTTCGGCTGCCAAACATCAACAGGACTTACGCATTCAAGGGCGGTGTTACAAGGGTTTGAGATTCTTCGTTTCACTTGCCAATGACACAATTACCTTGAAATGCGTCCAGGACTAATCAAATCAGGGATTCTATCTTGGAATTTAAACCAGCAAATGCCGTGTCCAGCATTCATCCAGAGACTCTTAAGGAGGCGCTCGCCGATGCCCGACACCAACGGTAAGGAAAACAATTTAAACCAACAACTGCAACAGCTAGTTGCTGAAGCCTGTTCGCATCCGCCCAAAAGCTTGATGCGGCGGGAAAAACTCAGCGAGATAGTGAGGCTGATTGTAAAATCCGGCAAACTTTGGCAAGAAGACACGCCTCATTACAACGATGCTTTACAGCAAACTTGGGTGTATTTTTGTCGCAATGTTTGCGAAGCGAACACCGCAAACAAACCTTACGATCGCAATCTGGGCAGCGTCATTACTTGGCTGGACAAATATCTCAAGATGCGGCTGAAAGACTTCACTATCGAACAAACGCAGGAAAAAGTTAGACGTGATTTACCGTTGATTTCAGAAGACTCAGCAGAAATTAACCTGATCAATAATATCGAAAACCCGCCGACTTATTCTGACAGTCCGCTAGCCATCCTAGAAGAGACAAAAAAATGGGTGCGGGCAGATCCGGAGGGGGAATTGAGAAGCGTTCACATCAAAGAACGCCCCGATGTCACTTGCCAAACCTTAATTCTGAGGCGTCTTCCCCCGGAGACTCCCTGGAAAAACATTGCTCTTGAATTTAACTTGCCGCCGTCAACCGCACCCAATTTTTATAAAAGAGAATGTCTACCCCGCTTGCGAAATTTTGCCAAAAATCAAGGATATCTGGAATAAAGGCAGGACAAATCCTGTCCAAAAAAAAATCTGTCAAACAGGAAAACCGTGATGAATAACAGCACCGAAAATATCAGAGAAAAATCTATTTCCCTGCCCATTACGGCCGCAGCCCTGCGGCTGGCACAGAAGTTTTCAACTCTTGACGGAATGGCATCCCCGGAAAAAAAAGAGCAAGTTTATTTCAACACTTTAGCTGTATGTGCAGTGAAAGATTATATGGAAATGATGGACATTCCCACCGACTTGAATGCCAGCGACAGTTGGAACGCTGCCATGCGCCTTTACACCGATACAGCAGACTTGAAATTAACTCAACTAGGTCATTTGGAATGCCGACCTCTGAAGTCGGGCAAGTTTTGTTACATTCCGCTGGAAATACCGGACGATCGCATTGGTTTAGTAGCAGTTGAGATCGATATAAAGCGACAACAAGCTACTTTGATGGGATTTGTGAAAACTGCAAGCCCTGGCAATTTAGCTATTGATAAATTGCAAAGTTTTGACAAATTTCTCCAACATTTGGATTGTCTTGAACACCGCCCAAAAACTGTCAAACTGCACCAGTGGCTGCACAACATTTTTGAGGCTGGCTGGCAGTCTGTAGAAGATATTTTAGTGCCACAAGAACCTCATTTAGCTTTTCGTTACAGCAGCGCAGTCGTGCGGGGCAAGATAATCAATCTGACAGCAGAGATATCGGAAAAAGCATCAGCAACCATCGATAGTTTTCAAGAAAAACCTAATTTATGGAGGGGTGTAAGAGAAGCAGCCCGATCGGTAGCTTTGCTGGTGGCGATCGAACCAAAAACCGATACTGAAACTAATATTAAAGTACAGGTGCATCCCGCCGGCGGGGCAGACAGCTTGCCGCTCAATCTGACTCTGAAAGTCATCGACGGCGAGGGAAAAACTGTCATGGAAGCTTGCGCCGGCAAAGGTAACGGCTACATGACTCTAGAATTTGCCGCCGATCGCGGAGAATGTTTCAGCGTTGTGGTAAAACTGAAAGAACTCTGTATTGCAGAGAATTTTGCCGCCTAAAGCGGCTCGCTTGCCATAAGTTGTTCAGCAGGGAAATTGAACTTGGGCGGGCAGGATGCCCACCCCACAATAATTTCATCGCGCTGTGACTGTAAAATTTAGATGCGCCTGGGCTTATCAGTTGTTAGCCATGCCGAAATTAGTTGTTTTGAAGCTAGATGATAACTTGATAAAAGGGGTGCGAGTTTCTCTGGAAATCGGCGCGGAAGGAGATCGGCCTGCAGTGGAAATCCAAGCCTTCCTGCCTCCGAAACCAGAAATAGCGGAACACTACGATCGCTGGCAATCAACCTACCGCAGTTTGGGAGATTTCCGCATTAAGCCGATCGAAATTAGCATTATGGGCTCTCGTGCGGAACAGTTGGCCAAATGCCACTTGTTACGGGAACAGTTAAGCCAGCAAATCAATAGCTGGCTCAACTCCGAACCGTTTCGCGAACTCAAAGAAACATTGCTCGAACAATTAATGCCGTCGGACACCATTCGATTTTTAATCAAAACTGACGACATCGATTTGCGGCGGCTGCCTTGGTACTGTTGGGATATTTTTGATCGCTACCCGAAAGCCGAAATTGCTTTGAGTCCCGCAACTTATAGAAAACCAGCTATCGCCAATAGAAATCCCGCTAAAGGCTGCGTAAAAATTTTAGCAATTTTGGGGAACAGTCAAAAAATTGATATTGAGCAAGATCGAATTATACTTGCAGGATTGCCCTCAGCAGAAGTTACTTTTTTAGTAGAACCAAGTCGCCGCCAAATAGGCGATCAGCTTTGGGAAAAAAGCTGGGATATCTTATTTTTTGCCGGGCACAGTGCCACCCGCAACGACGGCAGATCGGGTAAATTTTATATCAATCAAACCGAGAGTTTAACAGTAGAAGAACTGACACACGGTTTCAAGCTAGCGGTGAGCAGCGGCTTGCAGTTGGCCATTTTGAATTCCTGTGACGGATTGGGAATAGGGCGGCAGCTAGAAGATTTGGGCATCCCGCAAACGATCGTAATGCGGGAACCGGTGTGCGATCGAGCTGCCCAAGATTTTTTAAAGTATTTTCTCCAAGCTTTTTGCAGCGGGGAACCTTTGTATGTGGCAGTGCGCCTCGCGAGGCAAAGATTGGCAGAATTAGGGTCAGAAATTCCCGGTGCGGATTGGCTGCCGATTATTTGTCAAAACCCAACTTCCAAGCCGCCAACTTGGAAAGAGTTGCTGCACAAAGCCGAGCCGGAAACTGTCAGCAATCCGCCATCTTTATCTCGGCTGCGCCGCTTTCAGATCGGGCTGTTGGCGATCGCAACTGCTGCTGTTTCTGTCATGGGAGCGCGATCGCTGGGCTTGCTCCAGATATGGGAATTGCAAGCTTTTGACCAACTGATGCGGCTGCGTCCTGCTGAAAGCTCAGACTCGCGTTTGCTGGTGGTAGAAGCGACGGAAACGGATATCAACAAATACGGTTTTCCGCTGCCGGATGCGACGATCGCAAAAGCAGTGGGAAAATTGGCACAGTATGGGGCGCAAACGATCGCCCTGGATATCTTCCGCGATCGCCCTTTAGGGCCCGGTTATGCAGCATTAGCCGCTCGCTTTCAGGGCGATCGAAATTTAATTGGTTTGTGCAGCGTCAAAGAAATCGGCAAACCCAACAAATGCGGCATCAAACCGCCGCCCGCACTGCCAAAAGAGCGCCTCGGGTTCAGCGATGTGGTGGCAGATCCCGACGGCATTCTCCGCCGCCACTTGCTGTTTATGCAGCCGCACAGCAGCGATCCGTGTAATACAGACTACTCTTTGAGCGCGAGGGCTGCCCTCCATTACCTAGCAGCAAAAGGCATCCAACCGGAAACTCTTCCCAGAGATAAGATAAGGCTGGGCAATGCAGTTTTTGCACCGATTCACGGCAGTACAGGCGCTTATCAAAATTTGGACGATCGCGGTTTTCAAATGATGCTCAATTACCGAGCGCCTCGAAATTTTGTTCGCCGAGTCATGCTGGCCGAACTGTTAGAACAAAAAGTCAATCCCAATTTGATAAAAGACCGAATTATCTTTATTGGCGTGACGGCGCCGATTTCCAATCCAGATTATTTTTTGACGCCCTACAGTGCGGGAGAATCGCCTTCCCAGAAAATGCCGGGGGTATTAATTCAAGCGCAAATGTCGAGTCAAATTCTCAGCGCTGTTTTGGATCGGCGCCCGCTGCTGCAAATTGTTCCTGAATGGACCCAAGTGCTGTGGATTGTGGGTTGGGCAGCAGTTGGTAGCGCGATCGCGATTGTCAGCCAACGCAGGCTGCACGTGGTGTCGGGGGCGATCGCATCTGCGGGGGTTTCGTGCGGGGTTTGCTGGTTTTTGCTAATCGGGGGCTGGTGGGTGCCTTTGGTACCCTCAGCTTTGGCAATGGTAGAAGCGGGTTTAATTGCGATCGTTTTTACTTTTCGGCCGCAATGACAATATGAATTGGCAATCGTTAGATGACATCACCAACAAATAATCTCCAGCCGTTCGAGAGATGTAGAGGTGGAGCATTTGGGCGACAATTCATGTTTCCCACCTTTGATTTTATGCCCAAATGCTTCACGCTCCCCAGGCTATTCACTTAGAAACTAAGTAGGGAGCATCTCATATTTGTAAAAACACTTCTTCTGGCTCCTTCCTTCTTTCTCTTTCCTCCTAGCTCCTGGCTCCTGGCTCCCAACTCCAATTTCTAGTTTGGCGGCCAAAGTAAGATGTTCCCGATCGCGATCGGCTATTTTTGGTTATTTTTGCTGGTGCAGATAGTTGTTAATCGCTTTAGCGATTTTTGCTTGCTGGTATGGGTTCATCGTGCGGGGTAGTGGGACTTAAACAAAATTTAAGCCCAAATAAAGCCCAAACTGGCTTTGTGAGCAGCAAATACGTCCATATTTTTTTG
>NZ_JAUBQN010000101.1:0-2786 GCF_036701295.1 Microcoleus harperi Pol14_C6
GATTTTAAAATCCCAAAAGCCTTTCGACCCCAATTATTTGACTGCTACCCCTTGACAGGTCAAGACAGTATCTACAAAGTTATGTTTTTTACTTCCGTTAACAATGGCAACGGTAGATTTGCACACACTAACTCTGCACAATTCCACTGCCGCAAATACTCATACACTTCAGAAATAATCGCATTTGCCGCATCTAAATCTCCTGCTTGAGAAGCATGATAGTGCGCTCTGATTAGGGGCTTAATATCCTCGATTTCTTGCCATTCCGATTCCGGTTTGATGGGAATGCGGATATAATAGTTATAGGCTTGGCTGTGGGCGGTACGGAGATTTTCAGCGTTTTGACTTAGCCGGTACTCGCCCTTTTCTCGCACTAGCGGATGCAACTGATAGGATTTAAGGTGGCGATCGTAATATAGCACTTGTCGGCGCTTGAGTGCCTGAATAATATTTTCTTTAAGTTCATACTTGCTAACTTCTGGCATTTGAGCGCTAATCCCTGAAAAAGATAGGGGATATTCTGAGGTTTGATAGAGAGAAATTCGGCTGAGACAAGTTTGCTCGCCGTCGCTGAGACGGGCTATTATTTCATCGATCGCTCTTTCAATATCTCGAATCAGCAACCAGTCTCTCTGGTGCAGAAAAATCCCGACATTTCCCTGAAACTCGGTATCGTCTCGAATCAAGGCTGCGACGAGTTGTAAGGCTTTGGGATGTCCTGAATAGCGCTCGCCCATTTCGGCTAATTCCTCTGCATTTGCAGTCAAATTAAAAGATTGCAATAGGGCAACTGCGCTATCTCGATCCAATCCGTTTAGCTGGATTTAGCGGGTGACATTTGGCGGCAATTCAGCCAAGCTTTCGCGACTGGTAAATATAATTTTGCTTTGATGTTCTGTTTCTAATAGTTGTTTGAATAACCAAGCATATTCTGCACAATCCTCGGCGAAATAACCAGCCGCTTTTGCCTCTCCAGCTTTCAAAAGTGTATCGGCGCGATCGAAAACGAGCAAGCAAGGTTTATCTCTGAGGATTTTGAGCAGATTTTCGATTTTTTGGAAAGAGTCATCTTGAGCATTGACGGCTGCGGTAATGTCGCCGTTGGAGAGGGTGAATAGCAGGGAGTCAATTATGCGATCGCAGGGGGGTGCTTTGCCTGTTGCGGATTGCAAGGATTGCCAAGCGGCGCAGGTGAAGGGGGTTTTTTCTGTGTGGATTTGGCGAATTAGTTGGCTGATGAGGGTGGTTTTGCCGATGCCTGGTAATCCGACTATTGAGATGGCGGTGATGTCTGAGTTAATAATAGTAGTTTTTAAGATTTCGAGTTCTTTTGTGCGCTGTACCCAATTTCTGACGGGGGGTAAGTTTTCTGGGAGGGGGAAAGTGCGATCGGTTTGGTTGTCTTGGGGGATATCTGCGATCGCCGCGGCTAAAAGTAATTCTGTTTTCTTGATATCATTGCGCTCGATAATATCTTCCCAGTTATTGATTCCTACAGCTTTGCAAATATCGATAAATGTTTCCCGTCGAATTCGGTTTTGCGCCCAAAACCTCCTTAAAGTGGCTTTTGAAGTTAGAGCCGCTTTGCACCAGGTATCCTCACTTTTATTCCATCCGAGATTGCGTCTTACCATGTCAATGATTTTTAGCCCTTCTTCGGATGCTCTGAGCAAGCCTGCCATTGCTACTCCTCTACGGAAACTCTGCCTTAGTCAAGAATTTTACATGATTTGGTGAACCCAGAAGTGAGCCAAATGAGCCAAATGAGCCAAATGAGCCTTTTATGTTGAGCCAAATTGTGAGCCGTTTAGCCGATAAAGATTCAGGATTTTGGAGTATTGTGAAATGATGTGTTGGGCTGTCAGCTACGTTTGACGGTGCATCTGGCGGGCGATCGGGGATACGGCCGATCTGCTGTTGGGAGCAATGTAAAGTTTTGTTACAAAAACAGGGCGAACTGCATAAAGAGCAGATGAAGGCCCTGATAGATATTTAGGAAGGCTTGCTAGGCGGGCTTTGCTGGTTTTGACGTAAATTTATTTGTGAGGAGTTTGAATTATGGTTAATGTGAATTTCAATGTATGGGGTAATAAGGATGAGAATAAAATAGTCGCATCTATCCCTAGCACTCTGGGAGCAGATGGTTCTATAATTTTAAACTCTCCTCTATCAATCCCCAGCAATCAACCCATTAGAAGCATAGACACTAATCAAAAAACTTATTTAATTACTCATGGTTTTCAAAATAATGGCGGGAACCAGGGGAATAATTATGCCCCTTCATTATCAGAGATAGCTAAAGCTTTACGAAGTCAACCCGAAAATGCCAATGCAAACATTATTTTAGTAGATTGGGAAGAAGGGGCTAAACCTCAAGGATTCCGCCAGTATGTTATACCAGCACAGAATACAAGAGAGGTCGGTAATCAAATAGCACAGTTTCTAAATAAACAGGGTATAGATCCTAACAAAACAGAACTAATTGGTCACAGTTTAGGTGCTCAGGTATCAGGCTTTGCTGGAGCTAAGTATAAAGAATTAACAGGCAAAGAAATCGATAGAATTACAGGTCTAGATCCAGCAGCCTTTGGTATTATTACTCCTCTCGATTCTTTTGACAGGCAACTAACATGGAAAATCGGATTTAGTGTACCTTTTGTCAACAGTAACGTGTCAGTGCCTGCTGTGGAATCAGCACCACCTAGCGATCGCTTATACCAATTCACTATGAAGGTACACTAAAATATAGGGTAAAAGTAGAGGCAATTCAATATGGCGAACAAACT
>NZ_JAUBQN010000053.1:0-35324 GCF_036701295.1 Microcoleus harperi Pol14_C6
CCTGAAGTTTGTTCGCCATATTGAATTGCCTCTACTTTTACCCTATATTTTAGTGTACCTTCATAGTGAATTGGTATAACCAAGATATTTGCTTAAATCCAAACAGAGTAGGCATTAGCCAATTCCAAAGG
The DNA here is from genome assembly GCF_036701295.1 of Microcoleus harperi Pol14_C6. NCBI lineage: Bacteria > Bacillati > Cyanobacteriota > Cyanophyceae > Oscillatoriales > Microcoleaceae > Microcoleus > Microcoleus harperi. Next base: position 132 of record NZ_JAUBQN010000053.1, read on the forward strand.
AAGACTGTCAATGGACTGACTAAAATAGCTATAAACACGAACAATGGAATGCTAATCAAAAAAAGGGGCGTAATAGTAGAAACATACCATCGCCAGTATGACCATCCTGATTGTTGGTCAAAATGAGGAGAATTCATGCCCACCTCCTAGTAAGATTTACGCTTGGGTTTGTTTGTAAAGCCATAAAAGATTTTCGCATAAAGTCTGTTGATTAACATCATTAAATAAACAACTGTCAATGTCAATTCATAAAATTCATAACTTTGACTTCATAAAAGTCATATTTATAAATGCCTGAAAAAAAATAGGTTGGGTTTAACACAAGTAAACCCAACCTATTAATTAAAAGAGACTTAAGAGTTTAGCCTTGATTCACCACAGTCGGTTTTAAACTTTCCTGCGACTTCGATGGATCTAAACCATTTTGAACTTCCACAGATTCCTTAATCGGTTTCCGGGCTTCAATTAAACTCAAAGCTTTGTTGACACTTTCAGGTAAAATCACTACCAAACTGCCGATCGGCGCCTCATCTAAAGCCTTGTTAACAGCCGTTGTTTCGTCAAGAATCAACTCGTATTCAACTTGAGATTTGTTTGCGGTTCCTGCAGAAACTGCCTCGGCAATTCCCTGGCAAATTAACTGTGCCACCACACCGGGTTCTCGCCCGCGCCTGTCAATATCTTCCTTCACAATAATGCGATCGAACATTTCGGCCGAAAGTTTGCCCAGCGTGACAAAATCTTCATCTCGCCGGTCTCCGGGGGCGCCGACTACCCCGATCCGCAGTCCCGGCCAATTCAGCACGAAACTGCCCAAAGCTTTGTAGCTGTGGGGGTTGTGGGCGTAATCGAGTAAAGCGTGATAGTTGCCCAATTTAAACAAATTCATCCGCCCGGGAGTTTGACCGACCGATGCTTGGAAGCTTGACAAAGCAGCGCGAATATCTTCTATTTTCAATCCTTGGGCAAAAGCCGCCAAACAAGCTGCTAAAGCATTGGCAATCATAAACGGCGCGCGCCCCCCCATCGTCAGCGGGACGTTCACAGCCTGCTCAATTCTCAGCGTCCAATCGCCTTTCAAGATTGACAAGTAACCATTTTCGTAAATCGCTGCCAGCCCGCCCGCAGCCGTATGTTTGGCAACCAGTTCGTTGTCCGGGTTCATCGAAAAATAGGCAATTTGAGCCTTGACACGCTGCGCCATTTGTGATACTAGCGGGTCGTCTGCATTTAAAACTGCATAGCCTTTAGGCATTACCGACTCGACGAGGACGCTTTTGAGTTTGGCTAGTTGTTCCACGGTGTCGATGTCGCCAATTCCCAAGTGATCGGCAGCGACGTTCAAGACGACGCCGACATCGCACTGATCGAAGCCGAGGCCCGATCGCAAAATTCCGCCTCTAGCCGTTTCCAGCACCGCTACTTCTACCGTCGGATCGGACAAAATCAACTGAGCACTCTGCGGCCCGGTATTGTCTCCGCTTTCTACCAAATAATCGCCGATGTAAGTGCCGTCGGTAGTCGTGTAGCCGGTAATCTGACCTGTCTGCTTGACAATGTGGGCAAGCAGGCGAGTGGTTGTCGTTTTGCCGTTGGTTCCCGTTACCGCTAAAATCGGCACCCGGCTGGGTTGAGGCGAGGGGAAAAGCATATCGAAGACAGCGCCGGCGACGTTGCGGGGTAAACCCTGACTCGGGGCGACGTGCATTCTGAAACCCGGTGCTGCATTGACTTCGACGATGACGCCGTTGACATCGCGCAGGGGTTGGGAGATGTCGGGAGTTACTACGTCAATACCGGCGATATCCAAACCGATAATTTTGGCGACTCTGGAAAACAGCCAGACGTTTTCTGGGTGGATTTCGTCAGTGCGATCGACTGCAATTCCACCGGTACTCAAGTTTGCTGTCGCCCGCAAAAATACTCTTTCGCCGGCGGGCACTACGGAGTCCATCGCGTATCCTTGTTTTTGCAGCAAATCCAGGGACAATTTGTCAATCGTGATCCGGGTGAGCACGTTGTCGTGTCCGTCTCCTCGCTGCGGGTCGCGGTTTACTTCTTCAATAAGCTGTTCTACTGTAGACTTGCCGTTGCCCACGACGTTAGCGGGGACTCGTTCTGCAACTGCTATGACTTGCCCGTTGACTACTAATACTCTGTGGTCACGGCCGACGTAATAGCGCTCCACTATCACGCTTTTTGTTTTTGATGCCGCGCTGGCTAAGTCGTAAGCTTCTTCTGCTGCTTCCCAAGAATTGATGTCGATCGTAATGCCGCGGCCGTGGTTGCCGTCTAGAGGTTTGAGGACGATCGGATAACCGCCGACATCTTCGATCGCCCCGCGCAATTCGTCCAAATAATTAATCACCGTCCCTCTGGGAACCGGTACGCCGGCGCTGGCGAGGATATTTTTGGTACCTTCCTTGTCACAGGCAAGTTCTACTCCCAAAACTCCCGTCCGGTTGCTCAGAGTTGCCTGAATCCGCTTTTGGTGAACCCCGTAGCCGAGTTGAATCATAAACCGGGCGCTCAAAGGTATCCAAGGAATGCCGCGCGCTTCTGCTTCCTTAATCAGTGTTTCCGTGCTCGGCCCTAGGGCTGCCGACGCAGCAAACTCTCTCAGGTCTCTCAAATCTTGGACTAATTCTGCTGCTGGATAAGTGCCTGTCTCGGCAATGCTTTGGCACATCCGCACCCCCGCCCGGGCTGCATAGCGACCTGCTTGTTCGTGTTGATACTCGATCACTACTTGGTAAATGCCTGGGGTCGCAGTCTCGCGGGTGCGACCGAACCCGACCGGCATTCCTGCCATTTCCTGAAGTTCTAGGGCGACGTGTTCGATGACGTGTCCCATCATTGTCCCTTCTCTGACCCGTTGCAGGAATCCTCCCTGATGGCCTGGAGAACAGTGATGGTCGTTCAAACTCGGAAGTGAGGCGATCAACCCTTCGTAGAAGCCAGGAATTTCCGCTGTGGTTTTATCTGCCCACTCCTCTAAATCCAGACGCATCAGGACGAGTTTCTGGCGTCGGATGCTCCAGTAGTTGGGGCCGCGTAAGGTCTGGATTTTAAGTATTTTCATGTCAGTTAGAGGGGTATGGGGCGCGAAATCTTATAGATAATTGGAGCATTTATTCAATTTCGATCTAGATTGCTCGATCGACTGTTCGCTGCGAACAGTTTGGGAGTGAATTTCCAGTTATGGGCTACGCAATTGAAAATTCATGCCCCTACGATCCGCGAAAAACAAGTAGAGGTCTATGGCTAGCAAAAACTCAAAGCTCGAAGCTAGAATTTTCTGTGGTTCGGCCTCCTGGGGTCAGACCGTGGCTGCTTCGGAATCTATTCTATTGTTGTATCCATGATTCGGCCGGAATGCCGCCTAATTTCTGCCGAATCAATGACAAGAGATGTTCTACGTTAGTTGGCTGTGCGGCATTCGGGGGGCCAGCCAGACTCGGAACAGGCTCCCGATGGCATTGGTTTGCCGAGGGGCATATTGTAGCAATCTCCATGACACAGAACGTGCAAGCGCATATTGAACAGACTTAAGGGTTCTGTAGCTCCTACCATAGACTCATTGGTATAAAAATTTTCCCTAGAATCAACGATAGTCACAGTGCCTTTACCGAGAATTTTCATAGTATCGTCTCCCTCAAACAACGCGCAGGTGTCTTCGTCAATACCAATAGCGAGGCGATCGGGATGGCTTGCCACAGCCGACAGCAAGCGAGCCATGCGGTTGCGGTTGTGAAAATGCTGGTCTACGATGATCTCAGGAATAATGTTAAGTCCGTTTGCCATATCTACTAAAGAGCGGTTCGGTGACGCGCCACTTCCGCCGCCTGCAATCATGTGATATCCCATCACCGCAGCACCCGCGCTGGTACCGGCGAGGGTAATCTTGCCTTCTATAGTTTCTTTGCGAATTTTCTCCATCAGCGGGGTGTCCGCCAGCAGCCCGCAGAGCCTCAGTTGGTCGCCGCCTGTGATGAATACGCCCGTACAATCTTCTAAGTAATCTTTCCAGACGGGGTTTTCGGCTTGTTCGCGTTCGCGGATGTCCACTACTTTGACGGCGCTAACGCCCATTTCGTCAAATATGGTGCGGTAGCGGTTGCTAATTCCTTCGGGATCTCGCGAAGCGCAGGGAACGATCGCCAGCCGAGCGTTTGCACCCCCAGCACGGCAAAAAAAGGTGTTCAAAATCTCTCGCCCGTGAACTTTGTCTTCGGCTCCCCCGATGACCATAATCGAGGTTTTTGTGCGCTGGGGAATATTGTGTTCGAGGGCTTGAGATGTCAACTGCTGCATGGTGTGTCTTCCTCTGTTGGATGTGAAATTCAATTTTGCCGTTGCTGTGGGTACAATAGGGCTTTTTAAGAATAAATTTTTGTTTGTGCCAGTGAGGTGCGATCGCCGATCGCGCGATCCCGCAGTTGTTTGGTGGCGAGTTTGCTTGCAGTCGCTGTCATGAAAAACTGATTTATTGTTGTACAAAACGGGCCAGCCGACAAAGGAAGAGAATTTAACGTGCAAAAATTTTCAGAAATTATAAGAAATTATAAAGAATAAAGCAATTACTGAAAACTGAACTCCCCCTAAGGGTCAAACTAGAGGTGATGTATCAATAAAATTCCAATAATTGTGCGCTTTGACGTAGTTACCTTATTTCCAGAATTTTTCCGGGCTCCCCTAGAGTCGGGACTGATGGGCAAAGCCTTAGCTAAAAAGATTGCTGAGGTGAATTTTGTCAATCCCCGCGATTTTACCACAGACAAACACCAGCGAGTCGATGACGAGCCTTACGGGGGCGGAGTGGGGATGCTGATGAAGCCGGAACCGATTTTTGCTGCGGTGGAGTCGCTGCCGGTTTTGTCGCGGCGGGAGGTGATTTTGCTGACTCCCCAGGGGGAACCGATGCAGCAGGGGATGTTTCGGGAGTTGGCCGCCGATCGCGATCAGTTGGTGTTAATTTGCGGCCATTATGAGGGTGTGGACGATCGAGTGCTGCATTTAGTCACTCGCGAGGTATCTTTGGGGGATTTTGTACTCACGGGGGGCGAAATTCCTGCTTTGGCTTTGATTAATGGGGTTTTGCGATTGCTGCGGGGAACTGTGGCCAAGGAAGATTCCCTAAAGTTTGAGAGTTTTGAGGACGGACTTTTGGATTATCCGCAGTACACTCGACCGGCGGATTTTCGGGGATTGAAGGTGCCCGACGTGTTGCTGTCCGGTAATCACGCAGAAATTGCTCGCTGGCGCAGGGAACAGCAAATTGAAAGAACTCGATCGCGCCGATCGGATTTGTACGATCGGTGGTTGCAGGAGAGGGAAGAATAAGGTTTGAGGATGTAGCCGTTATTAGTTGGATCTTCAGGGATGATTAGCACTTTAAAGCTAATAGAACTCCCCAGGCAGAACTAACTTACTGTTTTGCTTATTGAAGCTTTCCAGCCAACAGCCGCTAAAAGATGTCTTAGTCGATCGGTCTCACATTTAGTTCCGACAAAAACAGAACCAGGCATCTTCTTTTTTAACTTTATCGCTTCAGCTAATGACAATTCCATAGCCTGACGCAGGATTTTTGTTACAACTGTTGCACCTTGTTCTTTTTCCAATACAATCAAGTTCCAAGTCCCTTCTTTTGCTAAAATCTCTTTTCTCATTTCGTTAGGTATAGCATCAGTATTATCTAACTCGATTGCCTCCCCGCAATAAGGACAGCTATAAGATAGATGCCAGACAAATTTTTTGTCGAAGACAGACTGACCAACCGACATCTGTATGTCTTTGCTACAATTACCGCAAAGTCCGTAAATCAAGACCATACTTTTTCAGCTATCTCCTCAGAAATATGAAATAATTGTTTTTTGGTATACTTCCAAAACCTCAATTTTACATGAACATCCGCATCGGCAACGGCTACGACATTCACTGCTTAGTTCCAGAACGCCCCCTCATCCTCGGCGGCGTGCACATTCCCCACGAATTAGGCTTATTAGGACACAGCGACGCCGACGTACTTACCCACGCTATCATGGATGCGATGCTCGGAGCTCTGAGCTTAGGAGATATCGGGCTGTATTTCCCGCCAACTGACCCGAAATGGAAAGGTGCTGATAGTCTCGTACTGCTGGCACAAGTGAATCAGTTAATATTAGATAAAGGCTGGGAAATCGGCAATATTGATTCGGTGGTGGTGGCCGAACGTCCAAAGCTGAAACCGCATATTGAGCAAATGCGCGATCGGCTTTCTACAGTCCTACAATTAAAACCCGACCAAATCGGCATCAAAGCGACTACAAACGAAAAGTTAGGGCCGGTGGGAAGAGAAGAAGGAATTGCAGCCTATGCTGTAGTTTTGCTGGGCAAAAAATAGAACTCTACAATCTAAAATTGATAGTGGAGTCAATTCTTTAATCCAAAATCGCTAGTAGGGCGGAAATCATGGACACTGACACCTGGGAATTACAATTTCCTGTAGATGCGGATGTCATCGCGTTGGATAAGGACGATCGCATAGTCGTGCTAATTGAGGTTAAAATTATTCAAGCTCAAGAAGCAGACGCAAAACAGAAAATTGTCGATCGCGCGATCGAACAAATAAAACATTTCCTCTCAAAGCTCTCCGAAAAAAAGGTGGTAATTCCTTATGCTATGATTGTCACTCTCGAAAATATAATCGTTTTTAAATGGGACGGCACTGTTTTGTCTGAAGCTGTTTTATCGTTAAAAACGGCTGACATCCTTCACTATTATGACTCAAAATTAGGCGATCAGCGGATATTTGAGCCATACCTAACTAGGCTGATTGAATCATGGTTGCGTGACTTAGCTTATAATTGGAAGTCTGAGATTCCGCCAGCAGCGGAACAGATAGCAGCAATCGGTTTGCTGCAGTTGCTAGCAGGTGGAACAACAAAGTTAAGGGTAAAACTTGGTGGCGATTTTATATATAGAAACTAACTTTTTGATGAGTAGTGCTACAGGGCGCGATCCTGATGCCAATAACTTGTTACTGAGTGTACCAACATCAGCCCGCATTGCCATACCTGCTATTTGCTGGATGGAAGCTCTCTCGGCTTTAGAAGACGATATCAAGCGCCGCAACCGTTTTGCAGATGAACAGAAAAAACAAATTAGCCAGATCAAGCGCGATCTTACTTCGCCTTATGCTAAGTCTCTTTTATTCCATGTAGAAGAGTCTTTGACTGAAAATGAAGGATTGCTCAATAATATTAAAGTACGTCTTTTTGAGGCTCTTGAATTGTTGGCTGAAAATGTGGAGATGATGGAACTAACAGCAGATACACTGCGAGAAAGCTTGAATACAGTTTTTATTGAAGAAGACCCGACAGACAATTTGATTCTCCACTGCATCTTGAATCACGCACACTTACACGCTAATGAAGTCAAGGTATTTTTGAGCAATAATACAAAAGAATTTAGTGTATCGGAAGTTCAAGATGCTTTGCGGGAAGTAGGGATAACCGAGTATTTTTCGCGCACTAAAGACTTTCTCGGTTGGTTACAATCTCAGTCATAGTTGCACGCAGGTGGTAAACTAAAAAATTATGAAAATTTCTATGATGCTACATTCAAGACTGCGCTGGCTGGCGATCGTACTGGCGGCAATTGCCACTATAACTCTGTCTGCGTGCACTCCAGCCCGATCGACGAACTTAGCAAACAGACTCATCGTTCCTACCCCCAGCGGCCCGGGCACCTTTAACTACCCGCTAAATCAATCTGCATACAGCGTCTTTGGCTATATGTACGAGGGATTGATCAACGAAAACGGCTTGACATCGGAGCTAGAACCAGGTTTAGCCGAGTCGTGGGAAGTTTCTAAAGATGGCAAAAAGATTGTCTTCACCCTGCGAGAGGGGTTGAAATGGTCGGACGGCAAACCGATGACTACTGATGACATTATCTTTAGCTATGAAAAGATTTATTTCAATGACAAAATCCCTAGCGGTTTGAAAGATACTCTGAGGGTTGGCATGAGTCGCCAATTCCCAACAGTTAAAAAAATAGACAGCCGCCGCGTTGAATTTTCCGTTGCAGAATCCTTTGCTCCATTTATTAGATATGCTGGGGGAATCCCTATTTTACCAGCTCATATTTTACAGGAAGCTGTCGAAAATACAGATGCCGATGGCAAGCCTAAATTCCTGAGTACTTGGGGGACGGATACTGACCCTAAAAAAATTGTGGGTAATGGTCAATATCGAATGCTGAGCTACACTCCCAATCAGCGTGTGGTTTTGGAAAGAAATCCGTATTTTTGGCGCAAAGATGCTGAGGGAAATGTCCAGCCTTACATCGAGCAAATTGTTTGGCAAATTATCGAAAATACTGATAATCAACTGCTGAATTTTCGATCGGGCGATTTGGATACTCTAAACGTTGAGCCGGAAGTGTTTCCCCTACTTAAACGGGAGGAAAAACGCGGCAAATATACGGTCTTCAACGGCGGCCCGGATACTGGCAGCGTATTTATGTGTTTCAATCTGAATAAGGGGCGCAATGCTCAAAATCAGCCGTTTGTAGACCCGGTTAAGTCTCGCTGGTTCGCGAGCAAAGAATTTCGGCAGGCGATCGCCTACGGCATCAATCGGGACGCCATGACTAACAATATCTATCGCGGACTTGGCGCGCCACTGCATTCCCCAATTCCGGAGCAAAGCCCGTTCTACCTGTCCCCAGAACAGGGATTGAAAACTTACAGTTACGATCGACAAAAAGCCAAAGAGTTGCTGTTAAGTGCTGGTTTCAAATATAACAGTGAGGGTCAATTATTGGATGCGGAGGGCAACAAAGTCCGATTTACTTTGTTGATGGCTGCGGGTAAAAAAGTTCGGGAACAAATGGGAACGCAAATTAAACAAGATTTGGGCAAACTGGGGATGCAAATTGATACGCAGTTCCTCAGTTTTAACACTTATGTGGAAAAACTGCGATTGACGCGGAATTGGGATACTTACCTCGGTGGTTTTACGGGAGGTACTGAACCGCACAGCGGCTACAATATTTGGTCAGTCAATGGAACGTTGCACAGTTTCAACCAGGGCCCGCAATCCGGAGAACCCCCGATTAAGGGTTGGAAAGTTGACGACTGGGAGCAGAAAATCGATGACCTTTACGTGAAAGCTTCCCAGGAGTTGGATGAGGCGAAGCGCAAGGAGCTTTATGGAGAAACGCAGCGGATTATAGCAGAACAAGTGCCTTTCCTTTATATGGTGAATCCGCTGACTTTTGAGGCGGTGCGCGATCGCGTTTCGGGAATTCGCTACAGTGCCCTGGGCGGTGCTTTCTGGAATTTGTACGAGCTGAAAATTGCAGAATAGTCAGTTGTTATTAATTATTTATTAGTAGTTATTGGTTATTTTTTACTACTGATAACGGACACCTAACAACGGACAACTGACAACTGACAACTGATAACGGACAACTGACAACTGACTAATATTTATGGAACCTGAAATTTTACAGAAGTTACTCGAATCAGTTGCTGCAGGCGATACTAGCCCGATCGCAGCTTTGGATAAATTAAAGCATTTTGACTTTGAACAAGTCGGCGATTTTGCCAAAATTGACCACCACCGTACTTTAAGAACGGGTTTTCCTGAAGTAATTTGGGGCCCGGGGAAAACGCCCGACCAAATTGTTGAGATTATCGAGGCGATGCGCGGGCGAAATTCTGCGGTGATGGCGACACGAATCGAACCGGAAGTTTTCGAGCAATTGCAACAAAAAATACCGGATTTGTGCTACTACCAAAAGGCTCGAATTTGTGCAATTTCTCCTAATTCCCCAACTCCGCAGCATCCGGGTACTGTGACTATTATCAGTGCGGGAACGGCGGATTTGCCTGTAGCGGAAGAGGCGGCAATTACTGCGGAACTTTGCGGTTTTCAGGTGCGACGTTTGTGGGATGTCGGAGTTGCCGGCATTCACCGCTTGCTGAGCAACCGGCACGTCATTGCCGGTGCTGATGTATTGATTGCGGTTGCGGGCATGGAAGGCGCTTTGGCGAGTGTGGTTGCGGGTTTGGCAGATTGTCCGGTGATTGCTGTGCCGACAAGTGTGGGTTACGGCGCGAGTTTTGGCGGGATTGCTCCTCTTTTAACTATGCTCAATTCTTGTGCGGCTGGTGTGGGTGTGGTGAATATTGATAATGGATTTGGGGCGGCGATTTTGGCTTGTCAAATTCTGAGAACTGCTGGGAAAGTGGAGAGAAGAGGAGAGGGGGAGAATGGGAGAGAGGGGGAATAGTTAGAAACCCCCTCGATTAGAGAAGACTAAGGCCAACTGTCACAGGACAATCGATTTTTAGGGTGCATCTTGCACCATTCTCAAGAACAGGCAAGATGCCTGTTCCACAAAGAGTGAGTTTTCTTGTGGGGTGGGCATCCTGCCCGCCCGTAAAAAACCTCATTGAAAATGGTGCTACATCTCAGGTGCGTCAGACTCCCTTATTGAAATATTATTGAAGATTTCCGGTAGTAGAACACCTTACTATAGCAACCGCCACATCGGTAAGGACAGAAATAAGCTGGTGAATAGATCCCTGACCCTTGTAGCATCAACGGTTTGATGCCCGTCTAAAAACTGTCAACTGTCAACTGTCAACTGTCAACTGCTATATATATGCCAGTAACGTCCAGGACTGCCAGACTCGGCGGTTGAAACCGCGTTTACACTTGCCTCTCGTCCCAGCAGAGGGTGACTAAAAAATACAGCAGGTATTATTAAAGCCGGGTTTGATATTACTTGCTTGCCAGCCAAATCGGATAAGCAGAAGAATCCTCAGCTTTTAACTTTTGCGCCTGATAATTCTTGCTAGTCCAACTAGCTACTGTTTGCAGGCTTTCTGTCAAACAACTTTCGCTGCCAAACGCTTCAAATCCCAAAGTCCACCACGCGCTGCCGTTAATGTTCAACTGAGTAAGTTCCACGGTGCAACCTTGGGGAATTGGGGCTTCCACAGGCACAGATATCAGGGAACCAGGGGCCGAAACTTGATAAAGACGCTGCGCTCGCTTTTTCTTGACTGCCACCCACTTTCCTGTCGCCACAATATCCGCCGGTATCGGCGCTATCGTGTCCGCACAAACCCACTTCAGCCACTTTTCGGCTTTGCCTTCCCAGCGGTTGCCGAACTGCATCGTCCCTAACTCTGCCTGACGCCACTTTACCTCCAAAGTTTTCCCACGAAGCTTCACTCCCAAGTAGTCGCAGCTAGGTACTAACAAATATATGTCTTCCCGTTCTTCGGGAGGCGAAAGATACGCGCCGAGACTCTCGCTTCCAAACCATTGATTGAGCGATTTTGGCAGTGCACCGCTATAAAACCACCGCATTTCCAGACTGGCCCGCATAAATTTTTCCTCCGTTCCACAATTTTCGTCAAACCCAGACTGGATTTGCCACACACCATCGACTTTCGTGCCTCTCCACTCTATCCTCCCCCCTCCGGGGCCCATAGTCTACCCACAGTCATACCATTTTAGATTTTAGATTTTAGATTTTAGATTGGGGAAAGACTTACTGTATAAGGGTTTAGAGCTTGCCTACAGTTGCATTTTTTTTAAAACAGGTGTCAGATCGAGGTATTTAAAAAAATTTCTCACAATCCTTTACATATCTTCACAAGTCTGTTACATTTATTTACAGTACACTAAAAACCATTTAGGAAAAAAAACATGAGTAACAGAGGCTTAATGCTGGACGACCAAGGCAAAATGAACAATTTTGCGATCGAGCCGCAAGTATACATCGATGACGAACCCCGCACCGGCTTCACTCCCTACGCCGAACGCTTAAACGGCCGCCTTGCCATGATTGGCTTTGTTTCTCTCTTGGCTTTAGAAGTTTCGACCAAGCACGGACTGATTAGCTGGCTGACTCACCTGTAATGATTTTGTTAACAATTAAACTATATGGCTATGGATCGCTGGCGATACACAAACAGCGATCCATAGCTTAACTATTTTGAGGGGCAAGGTTTGATGAGACAATTAAAATTAAATATTTTTGTTTTACCCTACTTGTAAAAAGAATGCTCAAACGAATTGCGGCAATACTTCTGGTGGTTCTAAGCCTCACCTTGACCGGTTGTGTGTCTAAAGTCACTGGACTCAAAAGCTACGTTGATACTGGCGACGGCTATCAATTTCTCTATCCTAACGGCTGGCTGCCGATCGCGGTTTCTAACGGGCCCGATGTGGTGTTACGCGATTTGATTCAGCAAACCGAGAACGTCAGCGTAGTAATCAGTCCAGTCGCGAAGGACAAAACTTTGGCGGATTTGGGAACGCCGACGGATGTGGGATACAAGCTCAGCAAAAGTGCGATCGCCCCGGCTGATTCGGGCCGCGAAGCTGAATTAGTCAATGCAGAAGCTCGTGAATCGCGATCGAAAAACTATTACATTTTAGAATATGCCGTTAAGTTGCCCAACCAAGAACGCCACAACTTAGCGAGTGTAGCCGTCAGCCGCGGCAAACTTTTTACGCTTAACGTTTCCACTACCGAAGAACGCTGGCCCAAGGTAAAAGAAGCTTTTGAGAAAGTTGTTAAATCTTTCTCTGTTTATTAGGTTTAAAAAGTAATTGGGAATGGGGAATAGGGCATGGGCGTTGGGGATGGGGAATAGTTTCTTTTTCTTCCTTCTTACCTCTTCCTTCTTTCTTCTTCCTTCTTCCTTCTTCCTTCTTCCTTCTTAACTTATTATGAAAATTCCCACTTTTGTATTAGCTTCAGCTTCTCCAGCGCGCCGTCGCCTGTTAGAAAATGCCGGCCTTCAAGCTGTGATTTGCCCCAGCGACTTTGATGAAGCGCAAATACAAATGAGGGATGCCAATAAATTAGTGCAGGTTTTAGCAGAGGGAAAAGCTGAGGCTGTAGCTAAGTTTTTGCTGGCTAATTCTCACCCACAAATCCCTAATCCCAAATCTTGTTTGGTTTTGGGATGCGATTCAATTTTGCTCATAGATGGCGAAATTCACGGCAAACCCAAGGATGCGGAAGAAGCAATCTCGCGCTGGCAGAAAATGCGCGGTAAGGTGGGCGAACTGTATACGGGTCATGCTTTAATTGATACTAGATTCGATGACTTTGGTGAGGCAAGGTCGCGATCGCTCATTCGCTGTCAAGTTACAAAAGTTCATTTTGCGGAAGTAACCTCGCGCCAAATAGCGGCTTACGTCGCTACCGGAGAGCCCCTCGCCTGTGCAGGCTGTTTTGCACTCGAAGGTAAAGGCGGCTTTTTTGTGGAAAAAATTGAAGGATGTCACACAAATGTGATTGGTTTGAGCTTACCTCTGCTGCGGCAAATGCTCACCGAAATGGGATATGATGTGACGGATTTCTGGCAATCTTAAATATTGTTGAATTTATGTCAGGAATCGGGAGGCATAGCCTCGCTTATATGCCTACCCAGGCAGAGCCTGGGAACGAAGATTGAGAACCTTGTTGTTGTCGGATGGGCGTTTCGTTCCGCCCCTCCGTGCTATGCAGATTTGCCTTGCTCAGCATTTGGTAATTATCCTAGAGCGATCGTCCCATCCGATACAGATATAAACTGAAGTTGATCCGGGGAAACATCCTTCACCAAACCCAAGATATTGCCGCTGCTAGCTTCCCGAATCACCGTCGCCTTAGTATTTAAAATTCTAAAATCAGCCGTTCGAGGAATTCCCGGAGGAAAAGGGCCGCTGCTATCGTAATCTCTGGCATCACCAATTGTTAAAAATCTTTCGCTCAAAACAATATCATTTCGCGTCAATCCAGACGCCAATCCAATTACATCACCTTCAGCCGGATTGTAATCGAGAATAAAATCGGCAGGCACTTCATCTACATCAAAATTGCCGCTAGGAGGCGGTTGAAGCGAACCAATCTCCCCCGAAGTTGCTCCCACTTCTGTGCGGAGGACAAACAAATCTGCGCCTTCACTTCCCCAAAGTTTATCAATTCCAGCATCACCGATTAGAGTATCGTTTCCACTCTCTCCTACTAAAGCATCATTCCCTTTACCACCGCGAATAAAGTCATTAGCCGTGCCTCCATAAACGTAGTCATCACCTTGATCTCCGCTGACAAAATCGCTGCCGCATTCTCCATAAAGAATGTCAAAATCTTGGCCGCCGCGAATAGTATCGCTGCCGCAACCTCCGATTAAGGTATCTGTGCCACTGTTACCGTTCATCAGTTCCGCACCACCGGAACCTCTGACAAAATCGTTACCATCTAAAGCCCGCAAACCTCCGGGAGTATTCCGCAGAATTCCATTTGCTAATTGAAATGCGTCGTCATTGGAAGTTAAGTCAAAAAAGTTGGGGTCGCTGCCTGGATTTTGCAATGGCGCTGTGAGCAATTTGATGTTTGGAGGATCGGCAATAATTGGGTCTGAATTTTCAGCTAATGCTCTAATTTCTCCGAGATTTGTTTCTAACATCTTAAGTTTCTCCTTTTTTGATTGACTTTGTTGATATTCTGATTTTAACAAAGGTTCCAATTAAGAAATATGCGGGAAGCTGAGGTTAAAACAATCAAATTATTGTCAAAATTGCCTGAGGTCTTTATTCAACAAGCCTAGCTTATTGACACCAGTCTGCCCGTCCCAATCCGCAAATATTTTGAACTGTGTACCAATAATTCAGGGGATCGCGTACTCTATTACCCGTCAGCAGTCAGCGTGGGAAAACCCAGAGACTGCTAATTGTCATGAAACCTTGAGTTAAGTCCGGAATAATTAATATGCTAGACACTGCGATCGAATCTATTCAAGCCAGAGAAATCCTCGACTCTCGTGGGCGCCCCACCATTGAAGCTGAAGTTTACCTAGCCAACGGCGTTGTGGGGATCGCACAAGTCCCCAGCGGCGCCTCTACAGGCTCTTTTGAAGCCCACGAACTCCGCGATGGCGACAACAAACGTTACGGCGGCAAAGGTGTCCTCAAAGCCGTCGATAACGTCGAGCACAAAATTGCCCCCGCTTTGGCTAATCTCGATGCGATCGACCAAGCACTGGTAGACAAAACCATGATTGACTTGGACGGTTCCCCCAACAAATCCCACCTCGGCGCTAATGCCATTCTCGGAGTCTCCTTAGCGACAGCAAAGGCGGCCGCCGAGACTTTAGGACTCCCCCTTTACCGCTACTTGGGCGGCCCCTTAGCGAACGTTTTGCCAGTGCCACTGATGAACGTGATCAACGGGGGATCTCACGCTAACAATAATGTGGACATTCAAGAATTTATGATTGTCCCTGTAGGTGCGCCCTCTTTTAAAGAAGCTTTACGCTGGGGTGCAGAGGTATTTGAATCCTTGAGTAAAGTCTTAAAAGCTGAGGGTTTGCTGACTGGTGTGGGTGATGAAGGCGGTTTTGCGCCTAATCTTAAATCCAATCAAGCAGCTTTGGATTTGTTGATTGCAGCTATTGAAAAAGCTGGCTACAAACCGGGTGAACAAGTTGCTTTGGCTTTGGATGTTGCTGCTAGCGAATTTTACAAAGATGGGCAGTACACTTACGACGGTGTGGCTCATTCGCCAGCAGAATTAATCGATTATTTGGATGGTTTGGCGAGTCAATATCCGATTGTTTCGATTGAAGATGGTTTGCACGAAGACGATTGGGACAGTTGGGTAGCGCTGACGCAGAAAATGGGCAGCAAAGTTCAATTGGTTGGTGACGATTTGTTTGTTACTAATCGCACGCGGCTGCAAAAAGGAATTGATTTGAAAGCTAGCAATTCGATTTTGATTAAGCTGAATCAAATTGGTTCTTTGACAGAGACTTTGGATACGATCGACCTCGGCAAACGGAACAGCTATCGAGCCGTCATCAGCCACCGTTCGGGTGAAACTGAAGATACCACAATTGCCGATTTAGCGGTAGCGACTCGCGCCGGTCAAATCAAGACTGGTTCTTTGTGTCGCAGCGAACGAGTTGCCAAATATAACCGTTTATTGCGGATTGAGGACCAATTGGGCGATCGGGCAATTTATGCTGGGTCGATCGGTTATGGGCCTAAATAACACTTGGTAATCGGTAATCGGTAATCGGGCATCGGGCATAGGGCATCGGGCATAGGACATAGGACATAGGGCATCGGGAATTGGTAATTGCTTTGAAATTTAAATTAACCAGTGACAGCCTGGATGTGAATCCTCGCTTTACCCCTTGCCAATTACCCCTTACCCCTTACCAATTACCCCATGCCCCATGCCCCTTACCAATTACCCCATGCCCCATGCCCCATGCCCCATGCCCAATAATTAAGGATAGAAAGCCAATTGTGGCAAACCCAAAGTTTCTTCCCAGCCCATCATCAAGTTCATGCACTGGATGCCTTGACCGGCTTGTCCCTTAATTAAATTGTCGATCGCCGACAGCACAATCACTCTGTCAGTACGCGGATCGACTTCGATGCCGATATAACAAAGATTCGTGCCGCAAGCCCATTTTGTTTGCGGGTAAACTCCAGCAGGCAACACTTTTACCCAAGGACAATTGCGGTAAAAAGCGCTGAAAATTGTGATTAAATCTTCCCGCACCAAACCTGGATCGCGCAAAGTTGCGTAAACAGTCGCCAGAATTCCGCGCACCATCGGAATTAGGTGCGGAGTAAACTGAACTTTAATATCGTGTCCCGCTAAATCGCTGCAAATTTGCTCGATTTCTGGCGTGTGACGGTGGCGGCCAACGCCGTAAGCACCCAGAGAACCCTCTGCTTCAGCCAACAAGAGATTAACTTCGGCTTTGCGGCCCCCTCCCGAAGCACCGGATTTGGCGTCTATAATTGCTGTTTCTGGCACAATGAGGCCTTGTTTGAGTAAAGGTGCCAGGGCTAATAAACTAGCAGTAACGTAGCAGCCCGCACAGCCTACTAACTGAGCGTCTTTAATTCGATCGCGATACAATTCTGGCAAACCGTAAACAGCCGTTGCAGCCACTGATGAGTCCGATCGCTCGCCGCCGTACCAAGCTTTGTAAGTTTCCAGATTTTCAAATCTGTAGTCAGCCGACAAATCCAATACTTTGCAGCCTTTTTCGAGCAGCGTCGGTGCCATTTTGCAAGCTAAACCGTTCGGCAGCGAGAGAAACACAACTTCACATTTTGCCGCTATTTTGTCTAAGTCGATCGCCTCCACAGTCAAGTCAATGCAGTTAGTCAAATGCGGATAAAGGCTGGAAAAAGGTTTTCCCGCACTGCTATCCCCGCCCAAATACACGACTTCAGCCGCTGGGTGATCCGCCAGCAGTCGCACAAGTTGCACGCCGCCGTACCCTGAAGCGCCGATAATTCCTACAGGCACACGTCCAACATCTCCCATTTTCCTTTATCCCCTCAGCCGTTGAAGTCAAAAACGCTTGAACTTTTGCTGCATTGTAGTACCAAACGCCAACTTTGGTGGCAAAGAATTGTGTTTTTTTGTGTTGGAGGTGCATTTTTGTTAATTTTCGGCTGTTTGACCCCGCCCAAAAACGGATGGAAAGCCCGGACTGCTTTCCTGGAGAGTCCCAAATTTGAGACCAAAGTTCCATCTTCCAAATTCAAAACTGCAAGTAAATCTAAAATCTAAAATCTAAAATCTAAAATCGACTGACCGATCGCCAAAACCCTAAAATTAACAAACTGATGTGCGATCGTGCTATAAAAAAACTTACTTTAACCCATCCACAAACCGGAGATTAACATTTTTCCCTCTTGCCCCTTGCCTCTTGCTTCGTGTATTCTGCCTCTTCCCTCTTCCCTCTTCCCTCTTCCTACCTATGGCCATAGTTGTAGAAAACGTATCAAAACAGTTTGGCAGTTTCCAAGCACTCGATCGAGTCAGCTTAGAAATTGAATCGGGTTCCCTAGTCGCATTGCTGGGCCCGTCTGGTTCCGGCAAGTCTACACTGCTGCGACTGATTGCCGGTTTAGAAATGCCCGACTCCGGCAAAATCTGGCTAACAGGCCAGGATGCCACCAATACTAGCGTCCAAGACCGCAAAATTGGGTTCGTGTTTCAGCACTACGCGCTATTCAAACACATGACAGTGCGAAAAAACATCGCTTTCGGGATGCAAATTCAGAAAACACCACCCGCGAAAGTCAAATCGCGGGTAGAAGAATTGTTGAATTTAGTGCAATTGGCAGGATTGGGCGATAGATACCCGTCGCAACTTTCAGGAGGCCAGCGGCAGCGGGTGGCCCTCGCCAGAGCCCTGGCTGTGGAACCGAAAGTGTTACTGCTAGACGAACCTTTTGGGGCTCTCGATGCCAAAGTTCGCAAAGATTTGCGTGCTTGGTTGCGGCGACTGCACGACGAAGTTCACGTTACCACAGTCTTTGTGACGCACGATCAAGAAGAAGCGATGGAAGTTGCCGATCGAATTACAGTAATGAATAAAGGTAAAATCGAACAAGTCGGCACACCCGCAGAAATTTACGACCATCCAGCTAGTGCTTTCGTAATGAGTTTTATCGGGCCAGTCAATGTATTGCCCAGCAGTTCAAGAATGTTTCAAGACAACGGCTTTGACTCAGCCAACCCAGAGATTTTCTTGCGCCCTCACGATGTAGTAATTGAAACTACAGAAAATAGTGCAACGGTGCCTGCAAGAATCAGTCGCTTGATTCATTTGGGATGGGAAATTCAGGTAGAATTAACCTTAGATGACGGTCAAGTAGTAAACGCTAATTTGACTAGAGAAAGATTCGATAGCTTGAACTTGCAGCCCCAGCAAAGAGTGTTTGTCAAGCCGAAAGATGCCAAGTCCTTTCCACTTTTTTATTCCATCTAAGACGAATTCTGAAAACTAAAGCTAAATTTAGATTGGATACGGCTTTTCCAAGGATGTGGCGCGGTCCGGTGTTTCTACAAAAAAAATCTAGGGACACGGCACCGCGCCGCGTCCCTAATCTTTTATACTGACAACTGTCCCCTGACTACTGCGCGCTGAGTTAGTCTTTAATTTTGTTGACAGCTTTTTTGACTTGTTGCTCAAAGGATGTAGCTTGTGTATTGGAAGGATTTTTCATTTTTTCAATGTCAGCGTCCCCCTGAACTTCGTTGGGTCCTTTGCTGGCTTTTTCTTGAGTTTCTTCCAAGGACATTGGTTTTTTGAGTACAGCTTCTTGAGATTCTTTTTCAATCCCTAAAAGTTGGTCTTCACCTTTGGTGGGGCTGCTAGTAACGGCAAAAGCGGGAAAAGCATTAGAAACAAACATCAAGGCACAAAAACAAACAGCTATTAAAGTGCGGACTAAACGCTTGGCAGGGAAGTTAAAGCTGATAAAAGACATACAAAATTTCTCCGTTTTTAGAAGTTTTGATCGCTAAGATTGTTAACAGGCTGAAGCTCACTCATATTCTGCACAATCTTTAACTCTATTGTGATAAAAGCAACCGTTGCTTTCTTTCAAATTGAGCTAATATATAATATTTAGCTGAAAAAGCTGGTATTTGAAATCCTTCTCAGGGAATATTTCTAGTTGACTGGCCTCGGTCGCCCCAAGAGATTTATGTAGAAGGCACTTGTGTAGAATCAAAAAAACTCTCTATAAGTGCCTTCGGATGCGCCTCACATAGCAGTATCAATGTCAGTAAGTGGTTTTATCCTGGGGTGGGGGCGGGTTTATTTAGCCTGTTTGCAATGTGAGAGGGCGCTCGAGTGAACCCGCAGAGCGGTTTGTGGAAAATGTTGCAAGATATGAGATGGGCCCGACTATCCACTGACTAATGACTAATAACCAATGGCTGATGCTGTCGCACGGGAACTTGAAATTTTGCTAGATAAGTTTTAATTTCTCCTACACTGAGTTGCCCGTAATGCAGCAGGGAAGCCAGCAGGGCTGCTTCTGCTTTGCCCTCAGTCACGGCTTCGTAGATGTGGTGACAGTTGCCGGCGCCACCGGAAGCAATGACCGGAATTTCGACAATTTCGGCAATGCTTCGAGTTAATTCCAAATCGTAACCGGCTTGAGTGCCGTCCGAGTCCATGCTTGTCACCAAAATTTCGCCGGCGCCGCGCTGTTCGGCTTCTTTGGCCCAGGCGATCGCATCTTTGCCGGTATTTTCTCGTCCTCCGCGCACGTACACGTCCCAACCAGGATTATCTGCGTCTTGCCGTTTGCGGGCGTCGATCGCCACTACAATGCACTGATTGCCAAATCGATCGCTGGCTTTGTCAATTAAACTCGGATCGCGCACCGCCGCCGAATTAATACTCACCTTATCAGCGCCCGCCCTCAATAAACTTTTAATGGTGTCTAAGGATTGGATACCGCCGCCCACCGTCAAAGGGATAAATACGCGATCGGCCGTTCGGTACACCACATCGATCATAATATTCCGGTCTTCGTGAGTCGCCGTAATGTCCAGAAACACCAACTCGTCAGCACCCGCATCATTGTAAACCTGAGCCATTTCTACCGGATCGCCAGCATCCTGAAGATTGACAAAATTGACCCCTTTGACCACGCGACCGGCTTTCACATCCAGACAAGGTAAAATTCTTTTCGACAACATACAATTCTCTTCCAATTGAACTTACTCGGCGGGAATTCCCCCGCTATAACTGTACTCATCTTAGCGGTGGAATGAAAGCCAGGGTGGTTTTTTGCCGTCCTGTTTGTGGTCTGGACTCCTAGCTGAAGAAGGAGTTAAACAGGCAAGAAATAACCCATCTCTCAATTATCACAAGACGGTAACAATAAATAAAATTAGTTTTAAAAATTTGATAAATCATCATAAATGTCGCAACGATTGCCACAACCAAACCGTCAAAAGCGAGATATATGGCATTTAACAGCTTACTATAGCATATAGGATTTTTACTCTTAGTGGTTCCCTACGCTCCTTACCAAAAGTTGTTAATCTCAGAACAACAGACCTTAATCAGTCCGATTCGGAGTCTGCTAAAAAATTATTCAAAACGTTTCTGCTGGAATGGACTTTGACAAGCCACAGCTTATTGCTGTTGGGCCAAATTTCTTAAAAATCGCTGATGGTCATAAGAATGGGGGGAGGTAAAATAGGCACTTTTCTAAAAATTGTTTTTTACACAGCAATTATGATTGCTGGTTCATTGGTGACAAGTTAAGACTTAATTGCATTTGTCAATCAGTAATCTTACTCACAAAAACAGCTTTTTTAGGAATATAAAATTCACGATTTGAGAGGGAGTAAGTATAAATATCACCCTCGGCATGATTCCTCGATCGCCCAAATCTCAGTTTTCTGCCCAAAATTAGAGTAAATATTGAGCAGAATTGCTGATTGACAAGTGCTTTCTTAGCTTAACTTGTTACCAATGATTCACAATAAAAGATATCAGCTCAGGGACGGTTCCCTTAAACCATTGCCTGGTAAGTTTTGCAGCTTGCTTGTTACCTGGCTAGCTCAGTTTTGCTTCACAAAGTGCTATTTACCAGATGCGATTGCCCTATCACCCAAAACTACATCATTTGAATTCACTAAATCTATGCACAGCATTCATCAGCTTCTTTGAAGGACGGCCATCTTTCCCGAATTTCTAGTCAAGGCAGGTCAATCAATTCAGTACCCACAAAAATTACAAATTGTTGGTGAAAAATTCCTCAAATTTCTAGGAAAGCTGGTTTTTTTTTTCTAAAATCTACCAAAAATTCTAAAAATATCAACCGTAAGCAGCATAGACTATCTCGCAAATATCAAGATTCAAATCTTCGCCATAAACTGCTTAGAGTGGTCATACTTCACGAAAAGATGGCAAATGCTCGTGAGAAATTCCAGGAAAAAATATCTCCCAAATTGGTGCAGGAAAACCAAGTCATCGTTGTTGAAAAGCTGGCAGTTAGTAACTTGGTTAAAAAAAATCTATCCCAAAAAAGTAGCGATGGCTGCTGGTCAATTTTGACCCGATAGTTGAAATACAAGGCTGAAAGAGACTGTAAAACTTACCTAGAGACTGGTCGTTTTTTAGCACGATCGAGTAAGAGTTGCCACGTAGGTCTGAATCAGGTGGGTAGCCTGCTGTTGGAAGTGCGTAGCTGGACTTGTTCCAACAGCAAAATTAAGCACGATAGAGATGTGAATTCTGCTATCATTATTGGCGATGAAGGACTGGGATTATTAGCGTTAGCAACTAGCACTACTGCCCATGAACGGAATGTAAGTTCGACGTTTGGAAGGAAATCTTCGGTACGATCGGGTGTTCCGGTTGAAATTTGAAGCATACACCAGAGGGAGTAGTGCACAGAACTCTGGATCTGCATACCAGGTCCCACCCCTACCCCCCGCCTAGCTCTACCGTTTACAGACGACAAGTTGCTCGCTGACCCATATTGTAGAAACTCTGTTTCCTAGAATCTTGATTTCTCCTTTTGCCGAATCAATAACTTAAAATTCATGAAAATAAGCTTCTTTTCTGAGATTCATGCGAAACTTGGGTTTCAGGAATTGTGTGGCAAGATTTCGGACTTGTGTGTACACGGTAGCTGCCTAGCAACAGAGCCATTTTCCCACTTTTTTCTGGTTCATCAAAATAAATAAAAGTTGTCTCCGCTCCGGGGCAGGCAGTATTATCAGGTACAATCTTGGTAGACAGTCTGTTTTTACTGGCTGCTTTGGTAGATCGAATCATAAATACCTTCGCTAGGTCGATCGGATTTATGGTTCTGAAATCCCGCAGGGGCTAGGTGCATCGATGATGGACTAAAAAATCTAAAATCTGAAGTCTCAAATCTCAAATCGGTTAATTTTGTGTCGTTTCTAGGACTGTTGTGACGAGTGCAACCCAATCCACATATGGTACTTCGCACAGAAGGCGGCAATCGCTACTTGCCGCTCTCCGGCAGCAATTGCTGGACAGTAGGGCGGAGCGATGACAATAATTTTGTACTGACAGATCGCTGGATTTCCCGTAATCACGCGATGTTACAGCAAATGGAGACAGGAGAGTTCTACCTGATCGACTTGGGCAGCCGCAATGGTTCCTTTGTCAACGGGCGGCGGGTCAGTATTCCTGTAACTCTCAGAAATGGCGATCGGATTATTTTCGGTCAAACCGAATTGGACTTCTACAACCCAACAGCCGGCCACCGACACGATCCAATACACGAGACAGACTCTGAAGATTTTACGGCGACTTTGACGGTACGTAGCCTGATTAGCGTCATGGTAATGGACATCCGAGACTTTACAGTTTTGACTAGGCAGCTAGACGAAACCCTCCTCTCGGAAGTCATCGGCAATTGGTTCCGCAAAGCAGGACAGATCATTCGCGAACACGGCAGTTGGGTGGACAAATACATCGGTGATGCCATCATGGCAGTCTGGTTCCACAAAACCAGCGGTGTCAGCAGCGAGGAAATGATGCGGATTTGCCAAGCTTTGAGCGAACTGCACAAGGCAACAGACGAACTCAGCATTCGTTACCCCCTGCCTTTTCCTTTGCGAGTCGGGGCCGGAATCAATACTGGTTATGCAATGGTGGGAAATTCTGGCAGCAGCGACCGATCAGACTATACCGCCTTGGGAGATACTGTAAACGCAGCATTTCGCCTTGAATCTTGCACTAAGCAACTCGGCAAGGATATCGCTGTGGGAGAAACGACCTACAAATACCTGACGCAATTGGGGGCCGAGGGCGCTTTCGAGCCGCACACCGTGGCTTTGAAGGGTTACGACACTCCCAGCCTGACTTACGCTGGTACTTATGCTGACTTGAACGCTTTTCTCAAAAGGAAAGGAAAGAGTTCTCGATAGCTAGAAAATGGGGTGCAGGGCAAAAATTAACCCTTGAAAATGGTAGTTCTAGTTTTTAATTTGGACTGCCTTTTATAAATTTGCCTGGGATGCTTAAAGGTCGGCTACTATCATATATCTTCATTTTTGTCAAGATCCAGATGTAAAGTTTATAACATCCCTCTACCTATTGCGGATTTATCTGAAAAACTGCATAAGCAAAATGGTAGTCTCTACATAAATGCTGTGTATGAAATTGGGAGACAAAACTTCATGAAACGATTGGGTCGTCTATTGGCAGTATTGGGCTTAGTGCTGGGCTGCTTTGCATGGGCTGGAGACCAAAGCGCGATCGCGGCGTCATTAAGCCGTATCGTCTTGCCATCATCCTCGCTCCTAGCTGTTGAAGCTCCGGCTAGAACCAATCGCGCCGATGAGAAGCTTGCCACAGAATACGGCAAAAAACTTGATTTGAACAACAGCGCCGTCCGGGACTTTCGGGAATTTCGAGGGTTGTATCCCACTTTAGCTCGACTAATTATTAAGAATGCTCCTTACGAAAATGTTGAGGACGTACTCAATATTTCAGACTTGACGGATGCTCAGAAAAAAGTGCTGCAAGCTAACATGGACAAATTCACCGTAACTGATGTTGAATCAGTCTTTATTGAAGGAGACAACCGGTTGAATAATGGTCTCTACGACTAGGTAGCAGCGGGTCTCATTTGAAGCAGAAGTCATTTGGCAGAAGGCATTCGGCAGAAAGAAAAATTTTTTTTCTACAGGCTGATGACTTCTGCCTTTAATTTCTGAACACTTACTTTCAACCATCATTCGGCAAAAGCCGACCCAAATTCCCTAGATTGAAATAAGCGGCTTCCCCAGATTCATCTAAAATCTAAAATCTAAAATCTACAATCCCTTGACTGACATTAGTTGCAGTCCCCAGATTCACCTGTAGACTCAATTCTAAAATCTAAAATCTAAAATCTAAAATTGACTGGCGGCAGACTTATGACTGACAAATTTGACGTATTGGTAATAGGTGCTGGCGCGGCGGGTTTGTACACAGCACTTTGCCTGCCAGAGCATTTGCAGGTGGGCTTGATCAATAAAAATACCCTACCTGTTTCTGCCAGCGATTGGGCTCAAGGAGGGATTGCCGCAGCGATCGCCCCTGAAGATTCGGCAGCACTGCACGTTCAGGATACACTGGCTGCAGGAGCCGGTCTTTGCGATTTGGAGGCGGTGAAATTTTTAGTTGAAGAAGCTTCAGCCTGCATTGACTCCCTGGTGAAAATGGGCGTTGCATTCGATCGCACCGGCCCAGATTTAGCCCTCACCCTAGAAGCAGCCCACTCCCGCCGCCGAGTTCTCCACGCCGCCGACACTACGGGCAAAGCCGTGATCAGTACGCTGACAGCAAAAGTATTGAGTCGCAAAAACATTCAACTCGTATCTCCTGCCTTTGCTTTGAGTCTGTGGCTAGACGAAACCGGGCGCTGTCAGGGGATTAGCTCGATTTGCGGCTCACAAGTCAAGTGGCTGCGGGCCCAAGCCGTAGTGCTGGCGACAGGCGGCGGCGGACAGGTTTTTGCTCAAACGACCAATCCGTCAGTAAGTACCGGGGACGGGGTGGCAATTGCGTGGCGCGCCGGGGCGCTGCTGCGAGACTTAGAATTTGTGCAGTTTCACCCGACGGCGCTGAGCACAGCGGGCGCGCCTCGGTTTCTCATTAGCGAAGCGGTGCGGGGAGAAGGAGCTCATTTGGTTGACAGTAAGGGATATCGCTTTGCTTTTGACTCTCACCCCAGCGGGGAACTCGCCCCTAGGGATGTTGTCAGCCGCGCTATTTTCCGCCACTTGCAAAAGACGGGGGAACCTCATGTTTGGCTGGATTTGCGCCCGATTGCAGTCGATCGACTGCGCTACAGGTTTCCCAATATTATTCAAGTGTGCGCTGATTGGGGAATTGACATTTTTTCCGAACCGGTGCCGGTGACGCCCGCGGCCCATTACTGGATGGGAGGAATTGTCGCTGACAAGTTTAACCAAACTTCGATTCCGGGTTTGTACGCGGTGGGAGAAACTGCGAGCACGGGGGTACACGGCGCTAATCGGTTGGCGAGCAATTCGCTGCTGGAATGTCTGGTTTTTGGGGCGCAGATGGGACTTTTGCAGCTAGAAGGTGGAACGCCGGAGGTATTCGCCGATCAGTTCGAGGCGGGGGAAATCTTGGAAAAATCGATTTCTGAAAAGGACATTGAGGCGATCGAAAAGTTGCGGGTGGAATTGCCGAATTTGGTGTGGCAGAGTGCGGGAATTTGCCGGGGACAGCGCGATTTGGAAAGTGCGATCGTCCAACTTGAGATTTGGCGGCAAGAATTTGCTTCATTGCCTTTGAGTCAAACGCTTGATAATTTACAGCCCGGACAAATTATTGATTTTTATGCTGCTGAGGCCCAGAATAGCTCGATTTTGCGAAATTGGGGAGAAGTGGGGAATTTATTGGATATTGGCTATTTAATTGTCAAAAGTGCTGCGTTTCGCACCGAAAGCCGCGGCGGTCATTACCGAGTGGACTATCCCCTCACCGATCCGGATTGGTGCAGCCATACTTTAATTAACCAATCGAATTGGTACAAATCTCCGCGAATAGAAGATTGAAAATTTATTGAAAATGGGGGGTCAGCGCGTTCCCGTACCGTCACTTTTGGGGTTCCCGTTCGGGGGTGGTTCGTATTCTTGGGGATTTCCAAACCTAGAAGTTGGTGCAACTGTCCAAACTATCGGGGTCGATGGCGTCGGGATCTCGCCCGTGCTACGGGCTTTGGTTAAATTGCTAGTTGAGTTGCTGGCAAGTCGAGCCGCATTTGCAGTGCCGACTATATTCACTTGCAGGCAGGCCGCCAGGGTTGCCGTTGTTGTGAGCTGAATCAAAGTACGCATAGTATTCACACCCTTATTCAAATCATCGCCATAGATCCACGTCTGTACCACCTATTATATCTATCAATTTCCGTATTTCCACTGATATCTTTACATTTACTTTAATTAACTTTCATAAGTTTACATGGATTTTTTACATTAAGGCTTTTTGGCGATTTGAATTGGGTTTCAGGTTGTGATTTATTTTAATATTTTGTAACATTTAGATAAGACCCCAAGTTGCTCTCATAAGTTTTATATTAGGCTAAATCTATCTAATGACAGATGACAGATTAGAGTATTTTAAACATATGATTTTAGATTTTAGATTTCACTACTTTGGACATTTTTTTGAAGGGTTTCAAAAAGCTTAGAGGGCTTACAGTTTAAGGAGCGAGCTATTTTTTAACTTAGCTGCACAGGGGACGCCTGAAATAATATCTCCCTCAGGGCCCAATTAGGGTTTGAGGTCTAAAAGTTGCTCAAATTTTGTCTAAAATAATTTAGATTATAGATAAAAAATTGAATATTTACAAATTACTTATCAAGCAAAGGGTGGGGACTTTACCTACAGTTGAATTAGGTCTTTAATTGCTCTTGATTAATAAAAGTAATATTGATTTTTCCCGCGTTCCTTAGCACGATACATCGCAACATCGGCATTCTTGACTAAAATTTCGGGCTCTTGACCGTCAATGGGATATAAACTAATGCCAATACTTGTAGTTACCGAAATTGTATGTTCTTCTAAAATAAAAGGCTGCATGATGGCGTCGCAAATTTTTTCCGCTACTTTCGCAGCTTCTTCTCGACCGGGAATTGCAGGCAAAATGACTGTGAACTCATCGCCACCCAACCGCGAGATTGTATCGCTGCCACGCAAGCATTTTTTGAGCCGACTGGCAACTGTTTTTAAGAGTAAATCGCCCGCATTGTGTCCAAGAGTGTCGTTGATTGACTTAAAGCCATCTAAATCTAAAAAGAGTAAAGCTACCAATTCCTGAGTGCTGGAGGCTATTTCTAGAGACTTATGCAAGCATTCGTAGAACATTTGGCGGTTGGGCAAGCCGGTAAGAGCATCGTGATAAGCTTGGTGGCTGAGCTCAGCATTTTTTTGTTCGAGGGCATTTGCCCGAAGTTGGCGCTCGGTAATATCTCTGATTGCTCCGACTAAAAATAGGTTGCCTGCACCATCTTTATGTAGGGATCTTTTAGTCGCAATCAGATGCGTAATTCCGTGAGCGTCAGTAAAATATTCTTCATTTTCTCGCGGCTGATGATTTTGAAATACTAATTCGTTTTGCTGCCAAAATATCTCGGCTTCGGCGTGGGGAAATAAATCGTAATCGGTTCGGCAAGTTAAAATTTCTAAAGGATAGCCAATAAACCGACAATATGCCTGATTCAAAACTACGCAGCGGTGATTTCGATCTTTGACAAAAATGGGGTCTGGAATTGTATCGATTAGCGATTGTAAAAATTCTTTAGACCGTTTTAATTCTTCTTGCAAGTGAGCCAGATAACCCACAACTGCTGCGCCAGAACCCACAAGACTGAGGATTGGAGGAATTAACGGTAGCCACCAACCTGCTAAGAATACTAAGTATAAAGTCGCACTCAGACCTAGACAGATACTTAATAAACAGTAAGCCGATCGACCAACCGATCGCAAATTCCAACTCACTTTGGCTCCGGCCCAAGACCACAGTAAAATCCACAGCAACTCTGCAGCCTCTGGCCAGACATTGATACCCCCGCGCCCGTCGAGGGCCGCACTCAAAATTTGGCTCAAGAAATGAGCCTGAAGTTCGACTCCAGGTATTTGCTGGGGAGGACCAAACCAACCGGAACTGTAAGCATTTTGGTAAAAGTCTCTGAGGCTGGGGGCATTTGAGCCGATCAAGACAACCCGCGATCGTACAAAATCAGCAGGTACTGTGCCAGAGAGCAAATCACTCATCGATGCAGTGCGAAAACTGCCTCGCGGGCCGCGCAGGTTGGTCAAAATTTGATAGCCACGGCTGTCCGATCGAACGTAAGCACCATCATTCGGTTGAAAAGGCCGAAAAACCCCCTTGCCTAACTGCAAGTATTTAGGATTGATTATTGCTGGTTGAGGAGAAATTCCTTCGCTTTTGAGGTAAAGCAAAGCCAGTCTGAGCGCGAAACTTTGATGAGTTTTGCCGTCTCCGGGCCAAGCATAGAGCAAAGTTCGCCGCACTTTTGAGTCAGCGTCGATGACAACATTGTTGAAACCAATTCGATCGAGCTTGTCAAGTACCGGAGGCGGGCGAACTCCGAGCCTGGTTTCGTCTGGCATCAACTCAATGCCGATTAAGTTGGGAATAGTTTTAAAAGTTTTGAGCAAGTCTGCGTTACCCGGTTGAGTTGGCAAATCTCGGTAAACGTCGAGGCCGATCGCCCGCGGCTTGCCAGCGTGCAATTTTTGCAGCAGTTGGGCCAAGACAGCATCCGAAATTGGGTAGCCGTATTTTTGCAAGTCAGCTTCCTTAATTTCTACAATGACGATGCGCGAGTCAATAGGTTCGGCCGGCCGCCAGCGCACAAAGTGGTCGAAAGCAGCCCATTCCCACACCTGAAAAAATCCGAACCAGCGCATTACAATGACCGTACTAGCAACGGCACTTGCAGTAATCAATACTCGGCGTTCTCTATCGACCCATTTTTTGATAGTTTTTAGCATATTTTGGGGATTTGGGCCTCGCCCTGTGAGCATCTAAACTACTACTACCTATAGGTTTTACATCTCCGAGTCGATTTTAGATTTGAGATTTTAAATTATCCAATTTTTTAGTTTTTAGGTGTGGGCGAGTCGATTTTAGATTTGAGATTGGAGATTTTCCAATTTTTTGGTTTTTCGGTGCGGGCGAGTCGATTTTAGATTTGATATTATCCAATTTTTTGGTTTTTCGGTGCGATCGGGCTGCAAGAGCAGAAACGGGGTTTTGTAACCAAAATATGTCATTTCAAAAATCATTCTGGAAGCAGAAACCCGGTTTCTTACATTTTTATGTAAAATTTTTAGTAATTATTTACTGATCTAAATACTAGAAACCCACAACTTGTTTAATTTTTTTGTTGTAGTAATTTTTACTATATTTTTATTGATTATAGATAGATGCCAAATTTTAGATTGATTTCGCAGCACGAGCCAAAAATAAACTAAGTTAAAAACCAGGATATTTCTTGCCCATCAATCTAAAATCTGTCATCTAAAATATCCAAATTTCCTGTTAGTTTTGAAAGTTGCGCGGGCCGGTGTAACCAGATAAATCAGCGAGTTTATTCAAAGATTGCGTCCCCGAATAAAACTGACCATTAATCTCCCATGTCGGGAAACCTTTAACATTCGCAGCAGCAGCTTGGCAAATTTCAGCACGGGAATTTTGCCCCTTGGGATCACATTCAAAATAATCAATTATTTTGGCTGCTTCTTGGCCGAACAGCATTTTTTGGTCGTGGCAGTGGGGACACCAATAAGCGCCGTACTCTTTAGCGCCAATTTGTCGGAGGTGGCGGGCCAAAGCAATTTCTGCCGGGCCGGAGGTTGTAGTGACTGCAGGGGGTAAAATTCCGGGGGTAGAGACAGTAGGAGCAGGTGAGTTGACGCTGTTATAAAGTCCCAAGGCACCGATCGAACTCACCATTGCCACCAAAATGCCTGTAAACACCAACTGTCCGATATCTTCCCACTCGCGCCCGACTAGCACCAGCACAAACAGCGACAGCGAAAATAAGGCAGAAGTGATGCAGTAAATGCACAGTTCCTGAATTTCAAAAGCCATCAAATACACCAAATAGCTGCTGAAAATTACCATCGCAGCGGTGATGATAAATAGCGCTTGCCAAGTTTTGTTTTCTAGTTGAGAGTGCAGTCCTTTTTTGGTGTCGGGATTTACAGCTTTGGGAGCCCATGCCAGGATTGCTATGCTCAGGTAAGCCAGACAGCCTAATAAACTTAAAGGCACTGTGCCAAAGACTGTAGCGTAGGGACTGTTGAGAACTTTGTCGCAGCCGCTGGTAGGACAAATGACCGAGCCAGTCGTGAATTTAGCGATCGTGAGATAGGCCGTTTCTACGACGCCTATGGCTGCGATCGCTGCCATTAGAGTCCTAGACCAGCGATGAATCCAAGGGGTTGAACGTCGGCGAATCATTTTTTGATTTGGTAATTTGGGAATTGGGAATTGTTGACTGTTGACTGTTGACTGTTAACTAATGACTGTTAATTGTTAACTAATGACCGATAACTGATAACTACTGACTACTGACAACTGCCAAATGACTACTGCCAACAGTCAACAGTCAACAATTCCCATTTTACGTTTTACTTGTGAGTTTGCCCGGTTCCGGTGTGGGCCCTCTTGAGCCATTAGCCTCTCTGTTTTCCTGTTCGCGCTCTTTCTGTGACAAGCTGCGGCGGGCGGCTTCTACAAACTGACTGACGCGGATCGGATCGATGGGCTGCTCGATGCGGCCGTTTCGCTTGAGGGAACTCGATACGATTACGCCGTCAGCGGCCTGCATGAGGGTGGAAATGTTTTCCCAGGAGGCGCCGCTGCCGATGAAAACTGGAATTCCCGCCGCTGCTGCACTTGCGAGTTCTAAGTCTTCGAGATTGGGAGGGCTGCCAGTTGTCCAGCCGGAAAGGATCACGGCGTCGGCTAAAGCGCGCCCGATCGTCTCTTGAACGGCTGTGGTCAAGTTGGGGCTGCCTAGGGGGCGCCCGTGCTTGACTAACACGTCTGCTAATATTTTGACATCGCTGCCCAATTCCCGGCGGTAGCGCAGTAGCTGGTGAGCTTGGCCTTCAATTAAGCCTTGATCTGTAGCCATGATGCCGTTGAGGACGTTGACGCGGATGAATTGAGCTCCTGTGCAGGAGGCGATGGCGATCGCGCTTTGGGCGTCGTTTCGCAGCACGTTAACGCCGATCGGCAGCGTCACGAGATTTGTTAGCCTCTCAACTACCAGAGTCATGGCACTTACAACAGCCGGATCTACGCTGTCTTTAGCAAAAGGAGCGTCGAAAAAGTTCTCGACTATGATACCGTTTGCGCCACCAGAAGCCAGCGCTGTAGCCTCTTGCTCGGCTCTTCCGATAATAGCTTTGAGGTTTCCGCCCCAGCGGGGAGAAGTTGGCAAAGGCTGTAAATGTACGACACCGATTATGGGATTCGGCGTTTTGAATATTTGTTTTAAGTCCACGGATTTTCCTGAAACCACCAAGTTCACTGACGGCTGACGGCGGATTTTGACGGTATATTCTAGAATTCTATATCCACGAGGGCGATCCGGTTGACTTAATCGGGTTGCCAAGTTGCTCAAAGCCCGATCGCATAACATTTTAGATTTTAAATTTGAGATTTTACAAGGACGACCTACTTACTTCATTCCAAGAGGGATACTTGCTTTAAGACAGGAGTCCTAGAATGCAAAAAAGTTTAGATTTTAGCGAGATCTCCCAGATTCATCTGTGGAGTCAATGCTTTAATCTTGAATCTTTAATCGACTGACTGCAATCGGGGTTGAAAGCTTGACTGCAGTTGCATTCTTTTTTATACCTTGGTGTCGGCAGGGGTTTTTCCTTATCTTATTGAGGTTAAGTAGTGGAAGTTGTTCTCATAATTTTGGCTGTCACCTCCGGATTGTGGGTGGCAATCGAAGTGATCCTGCGGGTGCTGCTGGGTTTTGGCAATCCCTTGATTTATATTGCCGATGCCGAGTGCGGCTATTTATTGGCGCCTAACCAGAAGGTGCGTCGCTTGGGCAACCGGATTGAGATTAACGAGTATTCGATGCGTAGTGGAGCGATCGCCCCGATCGCCCCTCCAGAAACTCTGCGCCTCTTGCTGTTGGGAGATTCTGTCGCCAACGGTGGTTGGTGGACACATCAGACAGATACGATCTCGGAAATTATGGCTCGGAATTTGAGACTGCTAGTACAGAATCTGGCGAACCATACACAATTAGGTTCAAAAGTCAACTATTCAAATTTTGAAGTTCTCAACGCCTCAGCCAATTCTTGGGGGCCGAGGAATCAACTTGCTTACGCCAAGCGGTTCGGTATTTTTGGGGCAAAGGCTGTGGTTTTGCTGCTCAATACGGACGATTTGTTTGCGTCGGCTCCCTGTTCTCTGGTTGTGGGGCGCGATCGATCTTACCCGGATCGCAAACCCCGATCGGCTACGCTAGAGTTATTGAGCCGCTACCTGCTCCCTGCGGCGCCGACTCGCCAATTGGCAGTACCCGGAGCCACAAGCGGCGATGTAGTAGGCTGCAACTTAGAGGCTATTCGCCAAATCCAGAAAATAGCTGTATCCGCCAACATCGAGTTTTTGCTAGCCGTCACGCCCAAGCGTGGCGAACTCGGCGGCCCGGGCCCTCGCGACTGGGAAGTCAATGCTAGAGCGCGTCTCGCCGAACTCGTAGAAACAGAGAAAATTACTTACATAGATTTTCTTCCCATTTTCAATTGTGCGGCCGAACTTCCCACGTTGTATCGAGACAGCATTCACCTCAGTCCTCAAGGAAATCAGCTAGTTAGCAAAACCATCAGTCGTCAAATAGTCGCCCTTTTTTGGCATAAATCGTGACTTCACCTAAAAACGGATACTTGCCCACGACTTCTGTTGTCGAGAGCAAAAAATTTGAAACCTTAGTTCAAGCCCCCAGATTCATCTGCAGAGTCAATCTAAGATCTAAAATCGTTCGACTGAGGGCAACTCGACGCTCGCACTCGCCGAACTTCTCACGCCGAATTGTCCAATCTCAAATCGACTGACATCGAATCCGGTTGCATGGGAACAGTTACCCTCTTCAACGAACAACAAACCCAAACTGTAAAAGCACCCGGAAACGACACGATTTGTCTCGATTTAGCTAACTTGCAAAGTAGACTCTAGCTCTTTCGGATACCAAGCTTGACCGTCGAGAGCCATTTGCTCGATCACACTCGCAAGCCGCAGAGCTTTGAGAGCTTGTTCTCCTCCCACAGAAGGCTGATTTCCACCCCGCACGCAATTAATAAAATGCTCCAATTCTGCGTGGAGCGGTTCAATATTGCTGGTGTAAACTTTCTCGATTAACCCATCTTGACGGTAAAGCACCTGACCGTAATCCGTCACGTAATTGGCGGTTGTTTGTCGGTGAATCAAGATTTCGTTGTTGAGAAAATCTGCCTCTGTCAGAGAATTCTTGCAGTGAGCCACGATTGAACGGAGTTTGCGGTGCGTCACCTTACTGGCAGTCAGAGTGGCGACAATGCCGTTAGCAAAGTTCAACGTCGCTGTCACGTAGTCTAAATAACCTGAATCTGAGGCTCTGCTGCCACTGGCTGTCAGCTTCACCACTTGGGAATCTGCCAATTCCAAAAGCAAGTCGATGTCGTGGATCATTAAATCCAAAACTACCGATACGTCGTTAGCCCGCTGGGAATAGGGACTCATCCGGTGAGCTTCCAATGCCAGTAACTCTTCAGTTTTCAGCACTTTGCCGAGTTCCTGAAAAGCTGGATTGAAGCGCTCGATGTGACCCACTTGCAAAATCCGGTGGGCCTCAGCAGCCGCGTTGACCAAAGATTCGGCTTCGGCAATGCTAGCCGCGATCGGCTTTTCAATTAAAACGTGAACACCCGCTTGGAGACAAGACATCCCCACAGGGTGATGCAGGCGAGTTGGAACGGCGACGCAAACTGCATCTACGTGGGCGAGCAAATCTCGGTAGTCTTCAAAGAAGCGAACCCGGTATTTGCTTGCTACATCTATTCCCCGCTCTACATTTATGTCTGCAACACCCACGAGTTCGATATCTTTTAGCAAGCTCAGAACTCGCGTGTGATGCTGGCCCATATTGCCAACCCCAATCACCCCAATGCGGAGGGGTTCGAGTTGACTTCGCTGGGCGAAAACGTTTGCGTATCCCAATGACATCCTATCTAGCACTCCTGGATTCTCCTCCACCACCACAGGAATCAAGCCCCTTGGCTTCCCTCAGCTACTCACAGCCATCCAGATAGTACCACAGTCAAACTATTTGTGAAGAATTTCTAAGTTGAGTTGCGATTATCGCATCAGGCAATGAATCAGTAGCTACTCATACCCAAGGGCAGAATACAGGGGTCAAATGTCTGGAAATTACGTATTGACAAAATACATTACATATGTATTAGCATAGGGGCGATCGTCTGCTGCATCGCCCCAATATAAACCAGGCGGAATATTTAGCGATTACAATAAAAACATTTTTCTAGTTTGTGTTCAAAAGTAATAGTGAAAGTCATAAAGTATACAAATACAACAGATGACGCATCCGTATTAGTTCGGTTATTTAGATTCGGCAATCTTTGACTTCAAAAAATTTTACTTTAAGAATGCGGATAATTACGGGCGATCGCTCACTCAAATAAACTAGACTTACGTAAAGCTTAATAAAAAACCTGGGGGGGTGACAAAGAGGTCTACGAAATAGACTGTATAAGGGTTGCAGCCCGCATACCTTGTTGATAAAAGCGGC
>NZ_JAUBQN010000102.1:0-2750 GCF_036701295.1 Microcoleus harperi Pol14_C6
TTCCCATAATTGTACGCTCGCATGAGCGATTAACTACACCCCATTATACAAGTCCGGTGCTACCGGACTTGATATCACCCACCCCAAGGAGGTAGGGCGGTTTCATTCTCAAATTTTAGCGCTGCTAAAATTTGAGAATGGGAAATCATTATGTTGAGCGAACGCCCAGATTTTTGCGCTCCCTCAAAAGTCGCTAATATTTAATATCAATACTCCGGACAGTTTTGGAATAGAGACGCGAGCGACCGTCCACAAAAAAGTCAGTGGAATTTGAATCCAAAAGGCCGAAAAAAAGACCCTCTTTAAGTTAAGCTTAAAAAAACCGAGCTTAACAGACTGTCTAATGAATATTATTGAATCTATCTTACAACAAATGTCAGGGGTGAGTCAAGCACAAAAAAAGTTTATGGTGACGAAAGCTTTCCACAATTATGCTGGTTTATGGCAAAGTGAACTTCACCAATCTGGGCAGTTATAGTTCAGTGAATGAAAAAACTTATCGACGCCAATTTTTTAATTTTTTTGACTGGTGCCAATTATCTAAATATTTTCTCAAAAAATCCTTGAATCATGAACGCACAATTATTGCCGTTATTGATTGTTCTTTTTTGAGAAAAAGTGGAAAAAAAACTGAGGGAAAAGGTTATTTTTATAATGGTGTCGCGGGGAGAGCTGAACAGGGATTAGAAATTTATGTAATTTCCCTGGTCGAAGTTGAAACTCATATTTCCTATAGTTTAACCGTGCAACTTGACGAATTCGCGTCAGACCACAGAACTACCGAAAAAACACCGAGCTGTTACTCGAAAAACAAACTAAAAAAACGCTGTAAAAAACAGGTGTCTGAAACCTCAATGCCTGAGATAACAAGAGTTGATGACTATGCTAAGCATTTGAAAAACACTCGTTCTTTGTTGCCAGACTCTGTACGTTATTTGGTGGCTGATGGCTATTATTGCCGCGCTAAATTTTGGGATGCTGTACGGGAGTCAGATTTAAATTTAATTAGTAAATTAAGGGTTGATGCCAACCTAAATTACCTCTATGCCGGAGAAAAAAATAAATTCGGCGCTCCTCGTAAATACGATGGTAAAGTTGACTGCAATAATTTGAATAATCTAACTTTCATCAAAAAACTCAAGCCGGGAGTTAAGCTTTATTCATTAGTAGTAGGAAGTTGTTCCTTAAAATGTAAAATTCGTTTGGCTTGTATATCTGAGCTTCAAACTAACGGTCAAACCAAAAATGTTTTATTATTTAGCACTGATATCAATCTCCCAGCCGAGCAAATACTTGAGTATTATCAAGCTCGTTTTCAAATTGAATTCATGTTTCGTGATGCTAAACAATTTACTGGTTTGTCCGATTGTCAATCTCTGAATAGCCAACGGCTTGATTTTCATTTTAATGCCAGTCTAATCGCCTGAAATTTAGCCAAATATGACGCCTATAATCGTCACTCATCTGCCAATTTTTTCGTGTTTTCAAGGGCTTATTATAAACGCCGAGAACTCAACTGGCATCTACTTTATACATTTATTAGCAAGTTAGATTTAGACTAAAACTTGATTTTAAATCATCCTAGCATCCTCTCAGTCTTGTCTTATGGTACTCTAGCTGCTTAAAAACTGTCCGGAGTATTGTAATATGAAAATTAACCGTCTGCCTTGCCGAGCAACGGCTTAACTGATAAAATGTTGTAAATTAGAGCGACAATAAACCGCTCGAATACTGTGTTAACTGCTGATAAGTATTAGCTTGGATAAGTTATAACCCAACCATCGTTGTCCTGTTTTTACTGACAAAAAGCCTAAAACTCGGTAAAATTTGACGGCTCTCGTACTTAAAATCGATAAGTTAGTGACGGCTTTATAATTGTGTCTCGGCCAAAGATCTTCTCAAAAAATTACATCCTTTACGCAATGTAATTGATTTTAAATTAACCAATGACCCCGGATTTTTGACGCAAATGTCTCTGCCGATGCAGAGAAACTGCTAATCTAATAAGCAAGATGCTCGTAATCTTTAAGGGCGGCGAGTTCCACTTCTTTCTACTTTAACTAAGCTCCTAATATTGCCCCAATCTTCTGAGTTAAATTCATCGGAATTTATCGACTCAATATTAAATACGGATACCTTTCTTACTATCTGACGGCCGTGGCTGATATCTACTGTTTGATTCTCCGTGATACCTGGGCGCTCGTTGCTAATTTTTCAGGCAGCTTTTAACAGTTTTTTTTGATGGCTTTTGAGGGCGATAGTATAATCATTTTTTGATTGAGTTATTAGAGTAGTTGTCTGTTTTTGGCGCCGTGTAAAGCATCCAAGGTAAATACTCTACCGCTAGTTTTCTCTGTGTTTACCAGTTCTTGTACGCACTTGATTGCTGAAGTTTTTTTGCGATCAATTTTTTGTAACCCAAGTACCCAGCCACTCGTTTGACTGAATAAAGACAGCATTGACACAAAATCTTGAGAATTTTTGTCAGGGTTAACCCAGGAAATGCCTGAGACATTTACCATCTATTGATACCCAATCAGTACCTAAATTGACAGGGGTTAAGCTGCGACCCACTGATTAAATACCTCGATGAAATTTGAGGTATCCAGCAACATCATTACCCGTCTCATTGTCGAATAAGATGGCATTCGAGCGCCCGGAAATTTAAAAAAGTCAGGACTTACGCAACTGGCACAATCTGCGTCAAGCGATCGCCGAGGCAAGGTGGCCTTCTAGGAGGCACGATTGGT